>CALHZE010000264.1 GCA_938040915.1 uncultured Bacteroidia bacterium
TGAAGATGCAGACCAAGATAGACAAGCACCCACACGAACTCTCTGGAGGTGAGCAGCAGCGTGTAGCCATTGCGCGTGCTTTGCTCAATGACCCAGACTTGATTCTGGCCGATGAGCCTACGGGAAACCTCGATACGAAGATGGGGACAGAGATTATGAACCTCCTCCTAGAGCTCAATCAGAACGACCGTTGTACCATCGTGATGGTGACCCACAACGACGAACAGGCAAAGAAGACGCAACGCATTGTGCGTTTGTTAGACGGACGGCAAATAGCTTAATAGTGCATGCCGATGCGACTCGTGCGAATCTTTGCGCAAGCGTGGCGATTGTTGAAAGAGAGCCCTGTCTTGGGGACAATCTCTATCCTAGGGACGGCGCTGGCGATCGGGATGGTGACCATCACGGTGGCGGCAAAGCGGTTAATCCCCGAGGGGGACTTCTACCCCGCCTTCAAGCGTCAACGCATGCTCTACTACAAGTATGCCGTGACCGAACCGACGGATACTACAGCAGCAGGGGGGAATTACACGGCCGGACGCCTTGGTTATCCGCTTGCGAGTGCGATAGCGAGTGTACCCGCGGCGGAAATGGCTACGATTCACGAAGTGTATACTGCGGGGGTGGAATTCCTCCTCCCTGGGGAAGAGGATGCGGAGGCGAGCCAAGGTAGGGTGCGCAGTGTTGATATACCCTTTTGGCAGATCTACGACTTCGATTTTGTACACGGGACACCGTTTACTCCAGAGGAAGAGCGCTCGGCAGCGCGCGTGATAGTGCTTGCACAGAGTTTGTCGCAGGAGCTCTTTGGAAGTCAAGACCCCGTCGGGCGCGAGGTGCTGATGCAGTATATTCCGTATCGTGTGGTGGGGGTCGTGCGTGACGTCTCGGGCTACTTGACGGAGCTTGCCGCTAATGCGTGGATACCGCTCTCTATTTTCCATAACGCGGAACGCGATATGGACGTACACGGCGATTTACAGGTAGATTTCCTTGCCGCTTCGGCATCTGATTTCCCTGCGATACGCGAGCAGGTGCTTCGTAAGTTACAGGAATTTAGTACGACCCTCGATGGGGAGGAAATCGTACCTTATGGACAACCCGAGCCCTTGCGTGCTGCGCTTGCGCGTGGCGGGTGGATGATAGAGCCCCCCGACCTCGCACATCTCAATCTTATCTTTTACGTAACGGTGCTGATATTGCTCCTTGTGCCGGGGATTAACCTCGTAGCGCTCTCCTACGCTCGGATGCGGCGTCGCTTGCAGGAATTGGGGGTTAGGCGGGCATTTGGCGCGACGATGACAGATTTGTTAAAGCAGATCGTGGGCGAGAGTCTCTTTTTTACCCTCATTGGGGCTGCACTTGGGGTATTGCTGATGGTGGCGACGGCATATCTCTTAAAGAATGTGCTCTTTATCAAGGAAATGGGAGATATTGAGTTAGAGTTTACATTGCCCCTCTCGGCGCTCCTTTCGTGGCGCGTCGTATTGGTAGCTGTGGGCTTTTCCTTGCTGCTCAATCTGCTATCGATGTTGCTGCCAGCGTGGCGTTTGATACGGCGCGATATTGTGGGTTCTCTCAATGCAAAACGATAAGGAGGAGGGGGCTATGTTACGACACCTATTGCATATCGTTTGGAACGAGCGGAATGCGAACCTGCTCATCGGGTTAGAGTTGCTCGTGGTCTCACTCTCTTTGGTCTATTTGGCAGATTATGCCGTGACTAAGGGCTATATCTATACGCGCCCGATGGGGTTAAATATTGACAATGTGGCGTATATACGTCTCAAAAGCTTGTGGCCTAGCCACCCGCGTTATCGAGCCGACGACACGACGGATTGGCGAGACAAGATCCCCGCCCTTTTGCAACGAATAGAGAATCACCCTGCCGTGGAAGCCGTCTGTTACGGACGTTGTGCTTTTCCTTATCAGGGCAATTCGGAAATAATCTCCCTTTTTTTCCAAGAGAAAGAGGCACCAGAGGATGTCTTTTTCCGAACCATTAGTCCATCCTTTGTGGACGTCTTTCGGTTAGAGAGTACTTTTTCCACGCGTGAGGAGCTTAAGCAGGCTCTCGCTGCTGGGTATTACGTTCCCTCCACCGGCGCAGCGTCGCTTTTTCAAACCTCGCCGAAGGAGCTTCTTGATCAGAAGATGGCGTGCCGAGTCTATCGCGATACAGTCGAGTTCACGGTCAAGGAGATGGTAAACGAGGTGCGGATGAACGAAATCGCGCTTGAAGGACCCTCAATATTTGCTTACAGTCCTGCAAAGCTGGATTATTTTTTAGAGAAGTATCCGAATTCCCTGATGTATGGCTTCCGTCTCAAGGATGGAGCGCAGATAACCCCACACGAGCTCTATCTGAAAATGAGAGATCAGCTGCAGGCAGGGAATTGGGTTTGCGACGATTTTGTGCCGATATGCGAGTTGAAGGAACGGCGGCAGGAGGACTTCTTCAACGAACTTAAGCTCAATG
>CALHZE010000265.1 GCA_938040915.1 uncultured Bacteroidia bacterium
AAAGAGGCAGCCCCCACCTTTACGGAGGGACTGCCTCTTATTGACTATTTCTACCCACCAAGGCGCGCTTAATACGCTACCTCCTTGCGCGAGATCGGGAGGGTCATGCAACGCGCACCACCGCCCCCTCTGACGAGCTCGGCCGAGTGCACCGTGATCACACACTTTTTATAGTCTGCCGGCAAGACCTTGCCCGAGACCACATCCTCGGCACGAAGCACAGTAAAGCCCGCTTGATCGAGTGCGGCAATCGTGGCACGGTTACGATCATAGCCCAAGACCTTGTGGGGCGCAAAAGCGAAGAAGTTTGCTCCACTGTGATACTGCTCTCGCATGGTAGCGCGGAGCGAGGTCGCGCCAGCACAATAGATCGGCTGTACCCCAATCCCGAGCGTGTTGAGCGCCTCGACGAGGTTGTCTTCGTACCACGAGCTTACGCCACGCCCCGGTTCGTAAAGGAGGTGTAAGGTGCGGAGGTGCGGGCTCTCCAACAAGGGTTTGTAGGCCATGCAGTGCTCTGGACCTAGGAGGGTAAAGACCATATCGAGGTGGATGAACGAGCCGCGCTCGGTCGGCAACTCCTGCACGAGGATGTGTAGCGGCTTCTGCATTACGGGTTTCATCTGCTCGAGTAGGTACTCCACCCCCGCCATACTTGTGCGCAAGCCACACCCCACCATCAAGACGTCGTCACGCACGATGTGGACATCGCCCCCCTCTATTTTCATGTCAGGGGCAAGGGTTGTTGCGTAGGGGTTCATTAACCCTTCGGCGTGCACACTCTTTGAGTGGTTAAAGATGGCGGCCATGATAGCGGCTTCGCCGCGTCGCACGTGATTGAGCATCCGCCCGATCAGCGCGCGATTGTAAATCGAGATCGAGGCGTCGCGCATAAAGTAGAAGTTGTAGAGCGGTGGGATAACATAGCGCTCTTCCACGTGCGCATTGCCGTCGTGTCGCTTGGAGGGGATCTCGACACCCTCGAGCAGGGCTGTAGCGAGCTCGGTCGAGGGGAGTTCGCTCAGTCGCGCAAAACAGTCGTCAGGAACACGCGGATTGCGGAACTTATTGAGTAGGTTCTTTCGTGCGGCGGGGTCGTCGAGGACTTCGATCAAGAGATCCCGCATCTCAAAGACGGTGGTAACCTTCTGGAGCGCCCCTTTGAAAAAGGCGTGCTCGGCACGCGCATACCCAGA
>CALHZE010000266.1 GCA_938040915.1 uncultured Bacteroidia bacterium
CCCCGCAGCCTGGCGGGGGGTTGCCCCACACCTCCCGGGCGCCGCGACGTGACGGAAAGGCGCATTCTACGACCCCCGGACTAACCAAACTGCGGTTTTTGGTGAGGCGCTGGAGCAGAATGCGCTTTTTGGTCTCGCCGCGATCGAGGGGCGAGTGCAGAGTGTGCCTTTCCGTGAGGTGCGCCGTAGTGGACAGGCGTGGGACAAAGAGTGTACACAGATCGGCGAAAACGGCCTCTCGGCGCCGTTCTGGGGCATTTGTGTACACTGTTGCGACGCAAGCCGCGTCGGGTGGAACGAGGGCCTCGACCGCCATGGCGCGCCGGCGGCGTCCCCTCGCTGGCCCCCTCCCCTTTGGTCGGGAAAACAAGCTCTGCGCGAGCGCCGCCGCCGCTAGCTTGGCGTCTTTGCTGAGACGTTCACTCACACAAACTCCTGAGGAGCCCAATGACGCTTGGCTTGCCCTCACCATCATCGCTGTGGTGATTGGTTGCACCGTATCATCCTTCCATTCCCCATACGGATCTGGCCAACGTCTCGTCCTTTTGGGCTACACTGGTTAAAATATATTGTCATCAGAAGGCAGAGACAGATCCATCATACGTTTTGTCGAATGCGGTTCCGTAGGGGAGGGGTTATGGCGAGCATACTTGATGTTGCTGAATATATTCTTGAGAAGAAGGGATATGTCTCGACCATGAAGCTGCAGAAGCTCGCCTTCTATAGCAACGCGCTTTCCCTCGTCGAGACGCACCGTCCACTTTTTCCCGAGACCTTTCAGGCATGGGTGAACGGTCCCGTCTCCCTTGAGCTCTACCGCAGGCATAGGGGAAGGTTCATCATCGGACCGGGGAGCATTGCTCCCAATCCCAAGATCGTCCAACCCCTTAGCGCGCACGAGCGATCGTTCGTTGACCGGACCTTGCATGTGCTCGGCGACTATGAAGGCGATCAGCTTAGCGGACTCTCGCATAGGGAAGCGCCGTGGAGCGATGCGCGTCAGGGGTGTGGGGATAGCGATCGCTGCAGCGTGGTCATCTCTAATGAGGCGATAGAGGGCTTCTATGCCTCGCGCCGGTGCGACAACCCCCTGTTCTTAGGGTCATGACAAGAACTGGCGTCACGAAGTCTAAGGTGAAGAGAGCCGGGCGCATCCTTGCCTGCAGGGATGCGCCCGAGGAAGAACGTCACTGGGCGTTTGGGGTTGCGGATATTTGGCGTTCCGCCCATAAAGAGGTTATCGGAGAGATGGAGGGAACTTTACGAGAGCTTGTTTCTAGAGAACTGGCTGATGGGGGTAATAACACCCTTGTTGTTAGTCGGCTAAAACGAATGGATACGATCGTCAAGAAGCTTCAGCGGCCCGATCTTAGTATGAAGCTGAATGAGATGAATGACATAGCGGGATGCAGAGTAATCGTGCCTACCGAGCGCGATGTCTACAGAATTGTTACTGCAGTGCGGGATGCACGCGTGCGGC
>CALHZE010000267.1 GCA_938040915.1 uncultured Bacteroidia bacterium
TCACTCCGCAGAGCGGCAAGATGTTGGGTAATCACCTCGGTGGAACGAACAGGAAAGGCATAGGAGATAAAACGACTCCCCTTCTCTTTATACAACCCTTGAGCGGGTGTGGCGAGGGTTCTATACCGCGACGTGGTCATGATACGCGGCAATAGGGAAAAGAAAGTGGGAAAAAAGAGGAAGACAACCGACGATAGAATCGGTTCTCAAGACCGCGCCAGAGCATGATACTCTTCTTAGCGTTCGGAGCGAATTGCATACAGGCTTCCGCTGACCTCAAAACACCCTCCGTTGCTTTATTTGTTCCGACAAAGGTAGTGAAAAAATCGTTCTAGCACGTCCGAGTATTCCGCCAAGAGCATCCCCCCTGTGTTGCATCTTATATGCTCGAGTCTATCGCCTTTACTGGGTCTAATTTCGCCGCACTGCGTGCCGGAAGATAACCCGAAATCACACCAATCACGATAGCAAGAAGCAAACCAAACACCAAGTTTATCGGAGCAAAAATCAAGACGAAAGAACTGAACTTGCTCACCACCGCAGCGATAAGGCGCAACAACAGTAATCCTAAACCTCCCCCTAACAAAGAAAGCAACGTAGACTCAAAGAGGAATTGCAAAAGAATAAACCAACGTTTCGCCCCAAGCGACTTCTGTATCCCAATAATCTTGGTTCGCTCCTTTACCGAGACGAACATGATATTGGCTATCCCGAAACCGCCCACGAGGATCGAGAGCCCTCCGATAAGGATGCCCGCTAGGTTCAAAGCTCCGAAAATTTTGTCTAGCTCCTTTTGTGCCGACTCTACAGTATTGACAGAAAAATTGTCATCCTGCGTAGGACGTAAGCCGCGATGCGCACGCAACACTCGCCGCACATCGTTGATAAATTCCTCTTGGTCATATCCTGCAAGCGCACTCACGGCGATCGTTACCATCGCACGTCGCGTATTCACAATCTTGCGAATGTAGTTGTAGGTGACCAACACGTTCTCATCGACACTCAATCCAAACATCGACGAACCTTGCTCTTCTGTCACACCAATGACCTGAATCGGGAATCCTGCCACTTTGATAGTCTTTCCCACAGCGTTCCCATCAGGAAAGAGTTGATAAGCGATCGTGTGGCCGAGAATAGCGACCCCCGCCCCCATATCAAACTCTTGTGTAGAAAAGAACCGCCCACGCTCCATTTCGGCGTCGATCACCATCGAGTATTCCGGCGTAAAGCCCAAAACATCAATATTCTCTGCCCTGAGACGCTTATACTCCACCGTGCTCGATTTGTAGACCCGCATCCCCACCGAAGCGATACACCGACCGTTTTGACGCAAGGCAAGATAGTCGTCATAGTTCGGCTGTGGGAAACGGCGAATCTTCCACCACTGCACGTTGGCTCCCCCCATCCACGGCCATTTATCGACATAAACCACACTACTCCCAAGCTTACTCAAAGAGGAGACGATCCCCTGCTTCATCGAGTCTATCACGATAAAGATAGAGATGATCGTAAAGATGCCGATCGTTACCCCGAGCAGCGACAAAAACGTGCGAAGTTTGTTACTACGGATGTATTGTATAACAAACCCAAGGGCATCAACAACGAGCCCTTGGGTTAAATAAATACGCTTAAGAGTATGGGTGAGTCTCATTCTCCCTCCCCAAAGATCCGAGCGGTTAGAGTTTTATAACCGTTTGGGTCACATCTTCGGGCTTAATCGGGATTTGCTGCTCGCCAATAAGACGCGATCCGGTCTCGGTTATCAAGATGTCATCCTCAAGACGGATGCCCCCGAAGTTGCGATACGACTCGAGCTTGTCAAAGTTGATAAACGCATCGTTAGCCCCATCGCTCTTCCACTTGTCAATAAGGGCAGGAATGAAGTAAATCCCTGGTTCCACCGTTAGCACAAAACCTGTTTGGAGACGACGCCCCAAGCGTAACGACGCCGTACCAAACTGCGACGAACGCGTGATCTCAGAGTCATAACCGACAAGGGTCTCGCCAAGCCCCTCCATGTCGTGGGTATCAAGCCCCATCATGTGTCCAAGCCCGTGAGGCATAAAAAGCGCATGAGCACCACGCTGGAGCGACTCGTCGATATCCCCCTTCATGAGCCCGAGGGCTTGCAACCCCTCTGTAATGACGCGACACGCCTCCATGTGAACATCACGGTAAGCAACACCAGGCTTTGCCATCCTAATCCCAAGGTCATGAGCTCGGAGGACAATTTCGTAAATCTCAAGCTGCTGTTGCGAAAACTCGCCGCCCACGGGCGTCGTGCGAGTATGATCCGAAGCATAATGCATTTCAGACTCTGCGCCACAATCGACAAGCAAGAGACGCCCCTTTTCTAGGATTTGCGAATGGTCTTCGTTGTGCAGCGTCTGCCCGTTCTGTGAAAGGATCGTGGAGAACGAGGTCATGTAGCCATAACTCTGCGCAATAGCCTCTAACTCACCCGCCAGCAACCGCTCGCGCATCCCCGGCACGGCGTGCTGCATCGCGTGCAACTGCATCTGGTAACCCACAGCCGAGATCTTATCCAACTCTTGGATCTCACACGGCTCTTTCACCGAACGCTGCGCAATCACCGACTCGATCAAAATGGGAGAAATATAACGGTCAATCGCCTGCGGCATTATCCCCAACAACTCACAGAGCTCTAACCGCTGGTCGCCGCGATAAGGAGGCAGGAAATGGATTTTGCAACCCTTTTCAATGGCTTGGTGGAGCATCTCGCCCAACTCCTTACGCGTCCGCACCATGTCGATCCCAACCCAATAAGCCATATCTGCCAAACGAGGCTGCGACCCCATCCAAACAATATCATCCATGGAGAAGTCATCTCCATAAATCGTTTCGCTACCACTCTCGTCAAGATCTATAACCCCCGCAAGACCAAAACGGTCGATCCCAAAATAGTAAAGGAAGTTGCTGTCTTGACGGAACTTATAGGTATTCCCAGGGTAATTGATGGGAGAGTAACCGTTTCCCAAGAAAAGGAGTATCCCCTTCTCTCCTTCTCGCACAAACCGCTCACGTAAAGCCGCGCGACGTTTGCTATAGACCTTCTTTTCAAACATAACTGAGGTTATCGAATAAATGGATTAGTATCCTTGCGACCTTTCACAACAAAGATACAATCTTTTTAAGATTAAGCCTCGGGCAATGACTCTGGGTGCAGAATTACCGAATCCCCCACGCGAATGCCAAAGCGTTGGCCGACGATTTGACATCGACAGGTAAAGAGCACAAAAAGACGCGAGTCATGGTAGGGATAAAGCGCTTCGAGGTTGGTTTGCCCCTTTGCTATAATCAGATCCGCCTCTTCCAATAACTCTTGAAAGCGACGATTGGCAAGCTCGGGGAGTGTATTGGGCGCATGACAACCATTGGTTAAAACACGCGCCGAGTCACGCATAGCGATGTAATCAGCATCTTGCCCAGAGGCCGAATAGCCCGCATAAGGACAATTAACCACGTATGTAACTT
>CALHZE010000268.1 GCA_938040915.1 uncultured Bacteroidia bacterium
TTGAGTCGCGCGTAAAGCCGGGAGGAACGCTCATTTATGACCCGAATGGGATCTCCACGCCGCCTACGCGCAAAGACATCACGGTGTATGCGGTGAAGGCTACGGATGAGGCTACGGCAATGAATAACTCCAAGACCTTTAACATGATCGTTTTGGGGGCATTCTTGAAGATTAAGCCTATCGTAGAGATGGAAAACGTCGTAAAGGGCTTGCAGAAGTCCCTGCCCGAGCGTCACCACAACCTGATCCCGATGAACGAAGAGGCGATCAAGCGTGGTATGCAGATCGTCGAAAAGATGAACTAACACGGTGAGATAAGCTAAAAGTTGCTTTTTAGTTTGCAAGAGGCGCCCGAAAGGGCGCTTTTTGCTTTTGAAGTTCTAGCAATGCAAGATACTCTTTTGAGGCGAGGGGGTGTCAAAATACGACACGACTGATGTTATAGACATGACGCGGTATATTCGTTCCCAAACACCCATTGATAATCAGCAGGCTGCGGTTCTGGCGTAAGCACGCTATGCCCCTACAAAAGAGGGAGAATCGTATTTTGACACACCCTTATATCCAAATCTCTTATCGTACCTTTGCCCCAAGATGCTGCCTACCCAAGAAACACTCTATCTTTACACAGAGATCGCCGTAGACCCAGGGCAGACGCCCCTGCGACTCGACCGTTTTTTGGTCGACCGGCTAGAGAATGTTTCTCGCTCGTTTTTGCAACAAAAGATTAGCGAGGGCTTGGTCTGGATCGGGGGGCGTGCTGTAAGAGCCTCCTACCTAGTGAAACCCGGCGAGGTCATTCGGATCTTCCAACGCGAAGCGCCGCGTGAGATTGAGGTACTCCCCGAAGACATCCCCCTCGAGGTGGTCTACGAAGATGCCGATATCTTGGTCGTCAACAAGCCGGCGGGAATGGTCGTCCACCCAGGTCATGGGCACTTCTCTGGCACACTCGTCAACGCCTTGCTCTATCACCTGCGTGACGAACCGCTCTTTCAACAAGGGGGCTTGCGCCCTGGGCTTGCACACCGGATCGACAAAGACACCTCGGGTTTGCTCGTGGTCGGTAAGAACGAAGCGGCGATGGCGGCTCTCGGCGTCCAATTCCTGCACCACTCGGCGCACCGCACGTATGTCGCCCTCGCTTGGGGACGCTTTGCAGAACCCGAGGGAACGGTGTGCACGCAACTTGCGCGCGACCCAGCCGATCGCCAGCGGATGAAGGTCTTCGCAGACCCCGAGGTCGGGAAAACGGCAGTGACCCATTGGCGCGTGTTGGAAGACTACACGGTCTTTTCGTGGATAGAGTGTCAACTTGAGACGGGGCGCATGCACCAGATACGGGTGCACATGCAGTACCTCAAACATCCGTTGTTTAACGATGCTCGGTATGGGGGCGATAAGATCTTGCGGGGCGTAGAGACGCCAGCCTATCACGCTCTAATGCAGCGCCTTTTTGCACAGTGTCCGCGGCAAGCCTTACATGCCCGCGCCATAGACCTCCGGCATCCTCGGACGGGGGAGTCGCTG
>CALHZE010000269.1 GCA_938040915.1 uncultured Bacteroidia bacterium
AAAGAGACAACCGCATTAGAGGTAAACGTAGAAGCCAAGAGCCCCACTGCGGCATACACAGCCCCTAAAAGAAGTAACCCGAAATAAGAGCCCCACATCGCCCCCCAATCCATACTCGAGGCAGAAGCTAGATAACGGTGTAGAAAAAATGGGAAAAGCAACGTAGGTAACAATATCAAAACCACTAGGGCTACACTCGCGAGATACTTACCTAAAACCACTCCCCAAAGCGACACAGGACGCGAGAGTAAAAGCTCTAACGTACCTTCGCGGCGCTCTTCAGCAAACATCCGCATTGTAACCGCCGGAACAAGCACTAAAAAGAGCCACGGAGCAAGAGAAAAAAGCGGTGCAAGAGAGGCAGTATTCGTCTCAAAGACATTTCCCCAACCAGGGAGCACCCATAACGCCAATGCGCTCAGAAGCAAGAAAAGCCCCCCGCTGATATACCCCGTAAGCGTGGAAAAATAAAGCGTCAACTCTTTTCTGAAAATCGCAAACATACGCCTACACTACTTCTCTATCTTGATCTTCATGGCGCGAAAACGAACCTTGTCATCCTCCGAACAACGACGACTCTCACACGCTTTCTGAAGTGCCTTATTAAGAACCTCGGGCAAAAGATATTCCGTAGAAAGATAGGGCATAACCTCTGCCGGATGCCAAAGCAACCCCTCGGCCAGAAACCACCCTTGAGCCATTTGTATGTAATATTCTGAGCGCTGTAGAGCGACCACCCAATCTAGCACTTCGGGGTGAAAGTTCTTTTTGAGAAAATACTTCATACACGAAACAATAGCGAAACGCACCGTATATTCATGCGCCTCGCCCAACCAAACCTTACATTGCGACAAAAGTTTTTCGGGCTGTTGTGCAAGCGCCTTAGGGTCTAAGGTGTCACACGTTGCCCAATCTGCCACATACGGTAAAAAACGCTCTAAGTGAGGCAGTAATGCCTCATAGCTCTTATGAAAGTTAAGGAGCTCTCCGTGAAGTATCTGCTCCTCCCAATAGAAATGTGGTAACTGCGCTAAATAAGATTCCACATCACATGATGCTAAGAAGAGTTTTGCCAAACGACGGATCGCAGGGATTTTCACTCCCAATATTCTTTCCCCTTCCACCGTCGGAAGAAGACGTGCATTGAACGCTTGCAAATGCTCCGAAGCTTCCTGTTTGAGCGCCTCAACGACAACGCCGACCTCTAAAACAGGCATCCCTATATTTCGACCGAGCGTATCTTGCTCCCCACATCCCCTCTTCTCCATCCGACGATTCTCTATCTGAAAGAAACCTAACAACCGCCGCAACCGTCTTGCGACTCTCCACAAGAGTGACTCCCCTCGGCATGAGGACAAGTTATGCCATACTTTCGAAGAGAGGGAGAATGTCCCGCAGAGGTTTCTGGAAACTGATGACTCTTGTGAAAGAAAATCTTTACCCCAAGAGCTAAGAAACAAATCCCGAGTAAAAGGACACTTAAAAGCAAGACTAGTACCATATTCCGAGGCTTTGAGATTAACGATAGACTCCGCAATGTACGGAATAAATTGGAGACCTAAATGCTCCTCTCATAACCGATCCCTTACCTCGACAATACCCCGACCTCTACTAACAATCTAGCTCTGACAAGAAACTCGTAAGCGGGCTCGAGGCAGACGCTTCGATCGAAGCTGCCGGTGCTGCGATCCCTGCCGAGCGAGCGGCAGCACCACAAATAACGGCAGACTTAAAAGCTCCTGCCATCGCGACAGGGTCATTGGCAACTGCGACTGCCGTATTGACTAAAACGGCAGAAGCCCCCATTTCCATAGCCTCACAAGCATGCGAAGGTGCCCCGATTCCCGCATCCACAATCACGGGGATTGTCGACTGCTCTATGATAATTCGCAAAAAGTCTCGCGTCAACAGACCGCGATTGCTCCCAATCGGTGCTCCCAGAGGCATCACGGCTGCCACGCCAACCGCCTCCAATTTTTTACAAAGCACAGGGTCTGCGCTAATGTAGGGCAGTACGGTAAATCCCTCCTTTGCCAAATGAGCACTTGCCTTAAGTGTTTCCTCACCATCTGGCAACAAGTAACGCGGGTCTGGGTGGATCTCCAACTTGATAAGGTCTGTCCCCAACGCCTCCCGAGCCATCTCTGCCGCAAAAATAGCTTCCTCGGCATTGCGAACCCCCGAAGTATTAGGAAGGATACGAAC
>CALHZE010000270.1 GCA_938040915.1 uncultured Bacteroidia bacterium
GGGCACCAAGGGCAAACGCTTTGCGCGGCCCAACAGCCGCGTGATGATTCACCAGCCTTTGATTAGCGGCGGCTTGGGCGGGCAGGCTTCGGATATCGAGATTGAGGCACGCGAGATCAAGTTGGCACGAGCCGAGTTGAATGAAATTCTGGCGAAGCACACGGGGCAGAGCATTGAACGGGTGCATCAAGACACGGATCGAGATTACTGGATGTCGGCCAAAGAGGCGGTGGAATATGGCATGATCGATCAGGTGATGGACAAAAAGCAACAGAGTTAGGTCTTGTGAGTGTGTTCGTATATATTTTTTTGAGAAAGTAAAATCTGAACAGATTAGAGATTAGATGGCTACAACGGCAGATTTTCGCAATGGGATGTGTATAGAGTTTAATGGGAAACTCTATGTGATCGTACAGTTCCAACACGTAAAACCAGGCAAGGGAGGGGCTTTTGTGCGGACCAAGCTCAAGAATTTGGAGAATGGTCGCACATTGGAAAATACGTTCAATGCTGGGGTGAAGATAAACCCAGTGCGTGTAGAGACGCGCCCCTATCAGTATCTTTATAAGGATGATCTAGGGTTGCATTTCATGCACGTCGAAACGTTCGAAGAAATTTATATCAACCCTGATTTGGTGGAAAATAACGACTTGTTGAAGGAGGGGCAGGTGTGTGAAGTGCTTGTGCATGCTGATGAAGAGCGCGTGCTCACTTGCGAATTACCACCTTTTGTGGAATTGGAGATCACCTATACCGAGCCCGGAGTTAAGGGGGATACGGCTTCGTCTACGGCGCTCAAGCAGGCAGAGTTGGAGACGGGCGCAATCGTGAACGTCCCTTTATTTATCACCTCTGGTGAGAAGATTCGGGTGGATACGCGTACACGTGAGTATTCGGAACGAGTAAAGTCGTAGTTCTTGGGTTTGGAGTTGCCCTTTAGCTTAATCCGTAGCGCTTGCAGCGATGTCTGTCTTAGTGGGTCGAAACGCGGTGCGTTCGAATAATCAGGACGAACGACTTAAGCTCAATTTACTGAAGCTAAAGGCGCTATTGGACTATACGTCGGATTTTGGTACGGATAATTCGCCGAGGGGTCTCTTACAGCGTTTTAATAAGATCCTTGAAGAGGATCTGGGGATTAACCGGATCTTGTATTTCTTTCGCATTGAGGAGAAGTGGGAGCTTCTCCTCAATGTCAATTGTGCGAAAGAGGATGTCGCAGCCTTGGATGTGGAACGCGATTTATATCCGTTTACACGCACGACGATCGTCAGTAGCAATACGTCGGTGGGGTTGAGAGAAATAGACCTCATCATCCCTGTGGCTCAGGGGAACGAACGTCAAGCATTTGTTCTTTTGGGTGATACGAATGATCGGGTGAGAGGGGTAAGCCCCATCATTATTCATCTCACTTTTGCGCAGACATTGACCTATCTTTCGTATATCGGGCTACGAAATTGGTACGAGATAGAACGTCAGAATCGGGAAAAAGAGATGCGCACGCAACTCGAACTTGCGGCGAGTTTACAGCGTTCCCTCATTATCCGTCCCGATCGATTGCCTAAACTCGCGGGTGTGAAGATAGCTACGCTCTATCGCCCCTTTTATGAGGTCGGTGGGGATTACTTTGATCTCTTGGTGCTCAACAACGAAGAGCTGATGTTCTGTGTCTCGGATGTCTCGGGAAAGGGGATTCCGGCTGCACTGATCACAGCGAATTATAAAGCACATTTTAAGGCGCAGTCTCTTTCTGGTGTCCCGTTAGATCAGATTGTGCGGAAGCTCAACGACCTGATGCTAGATGTTGCCCAGGATTCGAATGCTTTTATCACTACGTTTATTGGGCGTTATAACCGTCAGACGAGGCTCTTAGAGTATGTGAATATGGGGCATAATGCGCCGTTGCTATATAATATGCAAAGCGGCGCATTGCGACTTTTGCCGTCGTCGACGACGGCGCTGGCCATGGTGGACGTCTTGTCTGATTTCGAAGTATCGTGTGTTGAGATGGATGAGGACACGATGCTGCTTTGTTATACTGACGGGGTTTCTGAGTGGCGCGTAGAAGGGAAGGAGATGTCGCGGATTGATTTCTTAGAAGATTTCATCAAGTTGTATCGCGACCCGCGAGCGTTGGTTGCGGCTATTGTGGCGCGAATGGATCATGAAGAGG
>CALHZE010000271.1 GCA_938040915.1 uncultured Bacteroidia bacterium
CGCTACCCTTGCCGCCAAAGTGACCTTCCTCGATATACTTCTTCGCATTGTCCCATGCGCCACCCGCATTTGCCATAAAGACGGCTAACACAAAGCCTGCGCCTAAGCCACCAATCAGCAAGCCCATTACGCCCGCTACACCAAAGACAATCCCCGTGATAATGGGCACCAAGATAGCCAACGCCGAGGGCAATACCATCTCGTGCTGCGCCGCACTCGTAGAGATTTGTACGCAACGTACGTAGTCAGGCGTACCCTTACCTTCCAAAATGCCCTTGATTTCATGGAACTGACGACGCACCTCCTCGACCATCTTCTGAGCCGCACGCCCGACCGCGTTCATCGTTAACCCTGTGAAAAGGAAAGCGAGCATCGCGCCGATGAAGACCCCGACCAACACCTTATAGTTCATCAGGTTCACGGCAAACCAATCCATAAAGGTGGGGATGGTGGCGTTCTTTACCGCTTCGAGGTCTACGCTAAGCCCTTCGCGCAGCGTGGTGATAGACGAACCGTTCTCGATGAGACGAATCATCCCAATCTTAATTTCCTCGATATAGGAAGCGAGGAGCGCCAGCGCCGTCAAGGCTGCCGAGCCAATCGCAAAGCCCTTACCGGTTGCCGCCGTCGTGTTACCGAGCGCATCGAGAGAGTCTGTACGCTTGCGCACTTCGGGCTCAAGCCCCGACATCTCGGCGTTACCACCTGCGTTGTCCGCTATCGGACCGTAAGCGTCGGTTGCCAAGGTAATCCCCAGTGTGGAGAGCATCCCCACGGCTGCAATACCGATACCGTAGAGCCCCATTCCGAAATTGGAGAAGTTAAAGCCCGAGGCAAAGAGATAAGAGAAAGTAATCCCTACAACGACCGCAATCACAGGGATAGCCGTCGATATCATTCCCAAGCCCGTACCAGAGATAATCACCGTAGCGTGCCCCATCTTTGCGCTCTCACTCACGCGCTGTGTAGGCTTGTAAGAGTGTGACGTGTAGTATTCGGTCGACTTACCAATGACAATCCCCACTAACAAGCCCACGACGACCGAACATGAGATATTCAACCACCCTTCTAGTCCGAGCGCATAGAGAATCACGAACGTAGCCACGACAATGAGGATGGCGCTCAGGTTAATCCCAAAGTTGAGCGAACCGAGCAATTGGCGCATGGTCGCGTTCTCTTTGGTGCGCACCGTGAAGATACCGATGATGGAGAGGATAATCCCCACCGCCGCGATAATCATAGGCGCTATCACAGCCTTGAACTGCATTGTTTCGTTGGCAGCGAAAGCCGAGGCTCCGAGTGCTGCGGTTGCTAAGATTGAGCCGCAATAGCTTTCGTAGAGGTCAGCCCCCATCCCTGCGACGTCGCCCACGTTATCGCCCACGTTGTCGGCAATGGTAGCGGGGTTACGAGGGTCATCTTCGGGGATGCCCGCTTCGACCTTCCCCACGAGGTCAGCTCCGACGTCAGCGGCTTTGGTGTAAATCCCCCCGCCCACACGTGCAAAGAGGGCTTGGGTGGATGCTCCCATCCCGAAGGTAAGCATGGTCGTGGTGATCGCGATGAGCTTGTCGGAGGCGGTAGCCCCTTCCATAAAGTGGTTGAGGACGACGTACCAGATGGAGATATCGAGGAGCCCGAGTCCGACCACCACGAGCCCCATCACCGCGCCAGAGCGGAACGCAACCTTGAGCCCTTGGTTGAGCGAGTTACGAGCCGCGTTGGCCGTACGCGCTGAGGCGTAGGTTGCGGTGCGCATCCCGATGTACCCAGCGAGGGCAGAGAAAGCCCCCCCAGTGAGGAAGGCAAACGGCACCCACTCGTTCTGCACGTGGAAGCCATACGCCAAGATGGTAAAGAAGATAGCCAAGACCACAAACGCTATCAACACAATCTTGTACTGCTGGCGCAAGTACGACATCGCGCCGCGACGTACATACTCGGCTATCTCTTTCATGCGCTCAGTCCCTTCTGAGGCACGCATCATGCCTCGAAAGAAGAGCCACGCAAAAAATAAGGCTAGTACCGAAGACACGGGCACTAGCCAAAAAATGGGTTCTGCAATCTGCATTTCATATAGTTTATTAAAAGCTTACGTCGCTCACACTCTCATAGCCTCGCTATAAGATCAGGGCAAAGTTACGTTTTTTCCCAAAAAAGTTCTTGTGACAGGAAATGCCCTTTTCGTCAAAGAGGGGGGCGGGGGGGCTTCACATACCCCATCTCCACCCGCATCCTCCAATAGTCACGATGCGCTGTGAGCACGGCCTTGAAAAAGCGCCAACGACCAGTGCATAAGTAGAGCGCAGCGACTGCCCCATCAAGCCAAAAGCGTAGGGAAAGGATTAAAAACTTCCGCAAGCCTGGGGGAAGATTGCGCCGCAACATCAGCCGATTGTTCCGAAAGTTGAGGTAAACCTTCCGCGGCGACTGGTTAGAGAGCGAGCCTCCGCCAAGGTGATAGACGACCGAGGCGGGTTCGCAATAGATCGTATAGCCTGCGCGGCGTATCCGCCAACAGAGGTCGATTTCCTCCATATGGGCAAAGAAACGCCCCTCGAAGCCCCCCATTTCCCAGTATAACGCGGCACGGATCGCCAAACATGCCCCCGTCGCCCAATCCACTTGCGCGGGCGTATCATACTGCCCACGATCGACCTCTGTACGGTGCAGCACACGCCCACGACAGTACGGGTAGCCGAGGGCAGAGAGGCGTCCACCTGCCGCCCCAGCATATTCAAAGCGAGAAGGCTCTTTATAACTGCGAAGTTTGGGGCAAACGACCCCACATATCTGATCGGTCTCTAAACGGCGTAGAAGAGGGCTTAAAAAGCCTTCTGGAGTAGAAACATCACTATTTAAGAGGACGTATACTTCGCTCCCCAGCGTATCGCGCACCCAAGCAAGGGCACGGTTATACCCTTCGGCAAAGCCATAATTCTGATCTAGGCGACACACCGTTACCGAAGGAAACTCGGTGGCGAGAAGGGCAAGCGAGTCATCAGTCGACCCATTGTCGGCGACCACGAGCACTGTTTCGCTCGCCTGTACTGCGTTGACCACGCTCGGCAAGAACTCCCGCAGGAGTGCCGCGCCATTCCAATTGAGTATAACTACAGCCGTTGTCATTCGTGGGGGGGGCAAAATTAGGTTAAGATAGTGCGGAACGGATAGCGCAGGCGAGATGATAGGCTAGTTCCACGGGGACGGCATTCCCGATCATCTTATAGCCTAGGTCAAGGTCTTGGTAGAGAAATAGGAAATGGTCAGGAAAAGTCTGTACCCGAGCCACCTCACGCACGCTAAGACGACGGTATAACCCTTCGTATTCGGGGATAAAGATTTGTCGATTGACACCCACTTTGCGCATTTTCGGTGCTTGTGGATGGAGTTGACATTGCCGTCCACTCGCCTGAACGGTAAAAGCTGGCTCATCCCACCCGCGTACGCGATTACGCGACATAAAGATGGGAGAGTAGCCGCCTACAAAATACTCGTGATTGGGGTATTGACACGCCCTGCCGCGCGTCTTGTTCTGCGTGGCGGCGGGGAGGGCAGTCTCTCGTAAATCC
>CALHZE010000272.1 GCA_938040915.1 uncultured Bacteroidia bacterium
CGCCATCGGCGTTGGTGTAGGTGGTAACCGTTACTTGCTCGGTGTGCCGCTCTTCGGGGGTAGCTTCGTTATACCATGTTAGGGTATAGGTGCCCACGATTGGGATGTTATAGGTTAGCTCCTCTTCCACACTGTGCCACTTCGTGATGAAGGGGCGCTTTGGGGAAATGGCTTGCTCTGTCGTTTCATGGTTTTGCGTGGCGCTATTACACCCCCATAGGGAGAGAAGCACCAAGTTTAGTAGGACGAATAGAAGTGTTCCTTTCATCTCTGTCAGTTGTTTATTCGTTATCTTCGACGACACCAAGGTAATAAAAAGGTTCGTAGGGGGCAAACCTCTACGAACCTTCCCAAAAGCGATGCAAGGGCTCTGCGGCTACCCCCGTGCGCTATACTCCCTCTTCCTCTAACACTTTCTTTTCCTCAGCCTCGGTGTTGAGGTTAGCCCCTTGGGTTTTCCATTGCTCAGTAAAAGGGAGCTTCCCTGCCGGACAGAAGAGGAATATATAGCCCATTTCTGTCACGTTGCTCACATCCCATCTTTCGAGCGATTGGTTAAACGAGATGCAGCGGCAGAACATATAGCTCATATCGCGCACCTTGCTCACATTCCACCCCACGAGCGGTTGGTTAAAGACCTTGCAGTCTGCAAACATCCCCTTCATATCCTGCACTTGGCTTACATCCCACCCCGCGAGCGGTTGGTTGAAGTCTTGGCAGTTGCCAAACATCCCGTTCGTCGTGGTGACGTGGCTTATGTCCCACGCCTCGAGGGGTTGATTAAAGGCGAGACAACCCTCAAACATGCTGTTCATTTGGGTAACTTGCCCTACGTTCCACTGCGCCAATGGTTGGTTAAATTCGTAGCACTGGAAGAACATCTGTTCCATATTCTTGACACGACTCACATTCCACCCCCCGAGCGGTTGGTTAAACGACGAGCAGGTGTGAAACATACTGCCCATATTTTCCACTTGGCTCACATTCCACGCAGCAAGGGGCGAGTTAAAGTGTGCGCAACCGAGAAACATCCCGCTTAAGTCGGTCACGTGGCTCACGTCCCAGTCTTCTAAAAGAGCGTTGAACGTTTCGCACCCCGCGAACATCCCCGCAAGGCTCGTACATTGACTTAGGTCGGGCGTATCGATCCCTGCAGCAAAGTGCATATTCTTGCAGTTCTGAAAGGCATGGGCGAGTCGCCGCCACCTCACGTCCCCAAATTGTACAACCTCTGTAAGTAAGCGACCTTTTGCGTCGGAGCTATAGGGCACGATCCCCTCTACTCCCTCGGGTCCTGCTTCTACCACGTAGACTCCGTCTGTGGGAGGGGTAAAGACGTAGGGGGCAACCAGCTCCAGGCCGTCCTTGTCTATTTTCACAGAGACAGAGACCTGCTCGGTGTGTCGATCGTTGGGGGTAGTCTCGTTATACCATGTCAGGGTATACATCCCGATGATAGGGAACTCGATCGTTTGTCCAGCCATCCCCTTCCATTTCGTAATAAAGGGGCGTTTCCCTGATGGAGCGGGTGTCGTGGATTTTACAGCCTCTGCTTGCGCCTCCTGTGCTTCAGCTTGTGTCCCGCTTGCCGACTGGGGTTGCCCACCACAGCCCCACAGGGCGAGGCTTACCAGTGCCACTCCGAGTGCTTTCCAAAATGTGTGCATTGTTGTTATTTGCTTTTATTGGGGCAGTAAAGGGTTCGCAGGGAATAAGACTCCTTACGAACCCTTTTTTCGTTATCTAGAAAGTGGTGATTAAACGGTTAGTTGCCGTAGGGTACGTCTCGATTTTCGTCGCGCTCCTCCTCGCTGAGCTCTAGATTGTAACCCGCGTCTTTCCACGCTTTCACAAAAGGGAGCTTGCCTGCAGGGCAATTAGAGAAGATACCAAGCAGTCCGTCCTCCTTAAACACATTGCCTATTTCCCAAGCATCGAGTGACTGATTGAAGGTTGTGCAATTGCCAAACATCCTGCTCATATTCTCCACCTTGCTTACATCCCACGTGTTTAGAGGTTGGTTGAACGAAGCGCAGTCCTTAAACATCCACTCCATGGTGGTCACATTACTCACACCCCACGATGCGAGGGGCTGGTTAAACTTTTCGCACCCTTCGAACATCCCCAGCATATCCGATACCTTTCCCACGTTCCAACCATTTAGGGGCTGATTGAACGAACGACAACGGCTAAACATCATGCCCATATCGGTCACGTGGCTTACATCCCAGTGCTCGAGGGGTGAGTTGAAATGCTCGCAATCCAAAAACATGCGCGATAGACTCGTACACTGGCTAAGGTTGGGAGTGTCAATACCTTTAGCAAATTGCATATTGCGGCATCCGTAAAATGCATAAGCGAGATACTTCCAAACTACATCCCCAAATTGTTCGACGGAGAGAAGATTTGGTGCAGTCATCTCTGACAGGTCAAAAAGCATAAGCATCCCCTCCACCCCCTCAGGACCAGCCTCTACTACGTAGACCCCATCTGTGGGGGGAGTAAGGGTATAGAGATTGGCCGCGTATGGCGTACTGTATTGCGAACCTTCGACGTCTTCTTCTCGCATTACAGTCACCTGTTCGGTGTGGCGCTCATTGGGCGTTGCTTCGTTATACCACGTCAGGGTATAGGTACCCACGATAGGGATCTCAATGCTTTTCCCAGCCTCGCCTTTCCATTTCGTTATAAAGGGGCGTTTCTCTGGTATGACTTGCGCTGTTGTTGTTGCAGGGTTTTGCGATTGTGTGGAGCTGTTGCATCCCCACAGGGCGAGTAGCACCAAGCCGAGCCCGAGCAGTTTTCCGATGGTCTTCATAAAATGATACTTTATCTTTTAAGTAGTAATCTCGCTAAAGGAGACGGAACGTCTAGATTACACACGATGTGACGAGCCTTGAGGGGGGAGCAGACGCACGCCTATACGAACCTTTTTATTTGAGTCTTGCTCTAAGCGGGGGCTATTGACGCTCTTTCTCTAAATCGTACCCTGCTGCTTCCCATTTCTTGACAAAGGGGCGCGACGCGGTCGGCGTTTCGTTAAATATCCCCTTCATCCCACCCTTCTTGTCTACACTGCTGACATCCCATGCCTCGAGCGACTGGTTAAATGAGACGCACCCGTCAAACATCTGCGCCATGTTTGTGACTTGGCTTACATCCCAATGGTCTAAGGGTTGGTTAAACGATTCGCAGAACAGGAACATATTCCCCATATCGGTCACCCGTCTGACGTTCCATTGATTTAAGGGGTGGTTAAACGATTCGCAAAAGTTAAACATGTTTGCCATGTTCTCTACTTGGCTTACGTCCCACTTCTCCAAGGGCTGGTTGAATACCACACAACGGTTGAACATCGCCCCCATGTCCTTTATCTGACTTACGTCCCACCCGTCTATAGGGGAATTGAAGGCTTCGCACCCAGAGAACATCCCCGCAAGACGGGAGCAGTGGCTTAGGTCGGGGGTGTCGATCCCCTTCTCAAACTGCATATTTCCACAACCGAGAAAGGCACTATCGAGTCGCTTCCACCCTACGTCGCCAAACTGCACTACGGTGAGGAGCTTGGGGGCAATTTCTTCGTAAGAGCGTTCAAAGAACATCCGTAGCCCTTCTACGCCCTCAGGACCAGCCTCTACCACGTAGACGCCATCGGTGGGTGTGGTAAAGGTGTAGGGGAGGGCTTCTTCATCGCCGTATTGGTCTTTTTGCACGCCGACGGTTACCTGCTCCGTGTGCCGCTCGTTGGGAGTCGCTTCGTTATACCATGTCAGGGTATAAGTCCCTAGCACGGGGATTTTGAGTGTCTTGCCAGCCTCGCCCTTCCACTTCGTAATGAAGGGGCGCTTTGCCGCTGATGGGGCTTGTGTCGCTGCGCTAGTTTCAATCTCATTTGTCGGAGACTGCCGTGGCGCTTGTCCGTTACAGCCCCAGAGGGGCAGTAGCAGCAAGCAGAACCCGAGTAGGTTGTGTAGTGTTTTCATTAAGCCTTATAGGTTTATATTGCCCCAAGGTAGTAAAAAAAGGACGTATAACCTTTTTAGGACTATAGCCCCTCTTGTCTGATGCAAGACGAGCTGCCTCCCCTTAGCGAGAAGCAGCTCGTCTTTGCATTTCTTGCTACGAGAGGTTACCTAGCGTAGAAAAGCGGGTCGTCCTCGGGATGATCGAACTGTGCATTGACGTAGGTATCGTAGTCGATTTCCTCTGGCGGGATTGAGTTCTCGTCGTCTTCTTCCTCTTCCCCCTCTTTGTTGCCTTCGTCTCCCTCCTCGTTCTCCTCTTCTTGGGTAGAACCTTGTTCTGTTTCGCGGTCGTATGTATAATCGGTCTTCCCACTCAAATCTCTCCAAAACTGCAATACAAAGAATCTATTTTTTTGGGCAGCAGCAGCGTAATGGAAAGCTTTGCTAAGCATGAGCCGACGATGTCCGAGCGCCCCATTCCCTTCGCCTGCATCCACTAGCAAATTACAGATGTGGACTAGTGCGTCATTGGTGCCAGCGTTGGAAACGCATTCGCCACTGAACCGCTTCTCGCAAGTCGTACCCTCGCGACTATGTGAGAGGTAGCCTCGTTTCACACTTTGTTCGACCAAACAGACACAATGGGCATAAAGCCCAGGGTGTGGGAGCACAGGATCTAGAGGGGTCATATGCTTGAGCTCGCGGTAGAGAGAATCTTTCCGCTCATCAAACATATACCCGCCGCGTTGATATCCTTTTACATACCGCTCGGCAAACTTTTGCGGACACGTACGTGCCAAATTGAGGAGATAAATGGCATCCTTTTCAAGGGGTGACATGTCCTTAAATCTCTTCGCTGTGTTCGCTCGTTCTTTCTCTGCTTCTGTGAAGACAACACTTTCATCCTCTACGCGCTTCTCTTGTGCTGCTACGTATGAGCATAAAAGCGCTGAGATGAATGCTAATAAGAAAAACCGTCTCATTATCCTTACAATTTAGTTAGTTCCTGCATACTTACCTGTATGCTTATTTTACATTGTAAATGTATAAAATATTGGCTTTGTATGAAGGACGCGCGGAGAGGACACTCAAGTACGGGCTTTCCCCCCTTACCGCTCCCTTGGCAACAGTAATTTGAACCCTCGCCCACGCAACAGGACATGCTCGGGTCGCACCTCCTCGACATACATCCGCTGCTCTCCCTCCGTGAGCCCTGAGTGCTCAAACTCGTCGGGGTAGAGCATTGAGAAGCGGAGCTTTACAAATCCGCCCACCTTTGGTTGTACAAGTGGTGGCGTAATCTTTAATATCCTGCGTGAGGAGTACGGATTGACGTTGTTGATGAGCCAAACCCCTACGCCCTTCCTCACAACGCTCATTACAGTGTTCATAATAGGGTAAATACTGCGCGAGGTCGTCCCATAGACCCCGACTTCGTCAACACTCCCTTTGCAGCGCACAAGTACTTTTATCGCGCGTTTTTGCCCATCTTGGGCGACTACGGTGATTGTAGCGTCCCCCTCGGCGTGGGCGTTAATCTCCATGATGCCCGTGCGCCCATTCCACTTTACTTGGAGGATCTGGTCGGGGTCGTCTATCTCCAACGCGGTTTCGTCGCCCCCACCACTCACGCTTAGGAACTTACTCTCGTCGCGCGGGAAAAGGTGCACCTCCTCTTGGCTCACGCTCAGCTCGGGGATGACGATGTGGATGTCGAGCCGCTTCTTAAAGTCGCCCGAGAGGATGGTCGCATAAGTGTCGCCCTCGAGATAGCCCGTGATCCGCATCGTGTCGTGACTTACCGTCACGCGAGCGATCCGCGAATCGGCTACATTGGCGGTGTATTTCCCATTCCCACCTCCGAGGATCAGTGTCCGCGTCGTCTCTTTACTGAAGGAGACCTCCGCGAGTTGCGCTTCGCCGTTGATGCTAATCTCTGTTCCGCGCTCCTGCGCATCCTTTTCGCAAGCGGCGAGGAGCACGCCCACGAGCGAGGCTATAACGAGGTAGTATACTGCTTTCATCTCTCTCTACGTCTATTTTACATGCAACCGATACTCTATGTCCCATCGCCGCTCGGGGGTCTCTATGATCTCGATACGAAGGCGTTGAAGCCCCGCTTTGGGGAAGGTCAGCACGTCGCCCGATGGGGTAACGGGTGTCCCATCGATCCAGTAACGGATTTGTGCGTCTGGGCGTGCGAGCTCCTTCCAGTGCAGTAAAATTGTCCGCTCTGTATAGCCGTAATCGTTGAGGCGGTAAAGGTAGGGGATGCGATCCTCGTCGCTCTCTCGATAATTGAGCCCTTGGGTGCGGATCTCCACGGAGGGGGAAAATTCTGATTTCTTCTCTCCTTGCTCGCTCCGTATCGCAAACTGGTATGGGGTGTCGGGCGTTAACCCCGTCACCGTGTATGCGAGTCCTGCGGTCGTGGTGAGAGCCGCTCCGTTCATGGTGAGGTGATAGGTCACGCCCGCCTCGCCCGTCGGACGCCACGAGAGGTCGATCTCCCGCTGCTGCCCCGTCCCCTTGAACCCCGACGGCGGGTCTAGGGGGATTTCATGCTCGGCCTCCTTACTCATCTTAAACGACACATCGTCGATGATAAGCTCCTTGACAGTGCCCCCATCACTATCGCCCTCGAGGGTCAACGCGACGCCACAGTGGTCGGCTATGGGGGCTTTGAACGTCACCGTATGTTGTTGCCACACGCCGGAGATCTGCACCCGTTCCTCCTCTCTTTTTTCGGGACGCACGATGACGCCGTCTTTATACCACGTCACTTCGGGGATGATGTTCTTTTTCACCCCTGTCCCCTTATACCAGTACGAGAGTTCGTACTCAGCTCCCGCTTCTACCTCAATCGACGCATTCTCGGTGTTCTTGAAGTAGGTGATTGACGACAGCCCAGGGTTGAGATAGAGTTTTAGGGCAAGCGCCCCCGTATGAGCCTCGCTGCTCTTTTCGGGGCTTAGCGTGGAGTTGATGCTCCAATTGACCGGTTTTTCATAGAGCCCCTGTAGGCGGAATTTCTCAAAGTCGCCGTTTTCCAACAGCTCTACCCCCACCTGGGCGCGTAACCCTGTGGCGGAAAAGAGTAGGAAACTCACCAAGAGATAGGCTATCCGTTTCATCTTCCTTATTGATTTCTTTTCACGTCGTCTAGCGTAAGACCATAACGCTCGCCGATCACGAGGGCGATGTGTTGTAACGACCCCTCGGCCGAGGGCGCACCGCGCAAGCGCGCCGTATCCCAAAGCCCCAACCCTGACGAGGTGAGCTCTGACAAGAGACGCGTGACCTCGTCGGGGGTAAAGTAGGCATCGCCACTCTCCTTGCGCGTAAAGGGGAGGGTGTAAAGCAACCCACACCCTTGCGAGATAAAGAACAGCGCATTGCGGATCTCTTCGTTGAGGTTCTCGGTCGTGTTCTCTCCCACCAACATCCGCATGGCGCGGACGGCTACCACCCGCGAGAGCTCTGTCCGGATGTTCTTGATTTGCAACTCGACCGAGTCGTAACGATAACGGGTGAGTGCCCCTCGCCCACGCGCAAAGGCGTTGTAGAGGCGGATTTTACTATCGCGCAATACGCTCAGTCCGTTTCCCTGTGTGTAGGGTAGCCAAAACTGGTAGTAACCATAGGCCAAGTCCCAGTGGTGCTCGAGGGCGGTGTAGTTACGCCCTGGCAATACCTCGGCGTTCTGGTGTGCTGTGCGGAGGGCTTCGTCGTTAAAGAGCCCCTCGTCGAGGTGGGTGTAAAGGATCTTGTCGAGGTAGATCCCCCCGTCGGTGATGCCGCGGAAGAGCTCGGCTACTACGACCCCTTTTTCGTCAGCAAAACAGAGGTTTGCGTCGCCGATATTGACTCCTAGAAAGCCCCCTTTCCCCTCGCGTGCCGGCTGGTTGCGGATGGCAGAGGCGTTGGGGAGTCCGAAGCCCGACAATTCACACGTCTTGGCAAAAAGTGTCTCTACCACGCCGAGCATCGGCTCGTGTTGTGCACGCTGGTGTGGCGAGGCGGCGATCTCCTCCCGCGGCTTTAGCCCAAACTCGCCATTTTCGTAATACCCCCGAGCGAGGTCATAAAGGCTCTGGTTGGTGAAATTAGCCTCGTGCAAGTAACGGTAGGTGAGGTCGACCGCTCCCTTAAGGAGTGTACACTCTAGCATGTCGACGCTGTTCTTGCCCCCGCGCCGGAAGCTGTAGACAGGGTCGGGCGTGATGATCCCTTGGTAGGTACTCTCTACGGTTTCGTTTTCCCACTTGTCACATGAGGAGGTGACGAGCGCGAGCAAGAGCCCCCCCGCGACCAAGGCGATTTTCGTGAGCCGTGTCTTCATCGTGAGCCGTGCTTTAGGGTAAGATGATGTAGTTGCAATAGGGCTCAGGGATGGGGTTGATCCCCTCGGCGTTCTGATACTGTGTCGCCTCGAGCGTCTTCACCACGGTGAACCCATCGGTACACTGTGCCGTCATTTTCGCGCGGATGCTTGACCCGCGATCGCCCCCGCCATTTACCGAAAGGTACATGGGGAAGCCCGACGAGACCTTAAAGGTCGTGCGATACTCCTTCCCCAACGTCATGACCACGTCGGCGTCTGGGGTGTTCCGGTGAGAGACCACGAGGTGCAGCGCCTTGTCTGCCCCCACATACTTTACCACGAAAGTCGAGGTCGGGCTGCCCCCGCCCCCTTCTTCGTTAAACGAGCACGTTAGGGTTACCTCATACTCTCTTACATTCTCGGCTATCTCTACCCCTGGATAGCGAAAAAGCTCTTTGGTGAGCTGAGGGTCACAGTGTAACAGATTTTGCTCTTCGTAAGAGATAAGCGGCTTGTCGATGCCCCCGAATGGAAAGAGTGTCTCATAGTCCTCCTCGGGCGTGTCTATCTCGGGCTTACTGCAAGAAAAGGCGAGCGCAACGAGCGGCGCAACGAGCGTGAATAGGAGTCTGTATTTCATCGATACGGTGCGTGTATGGTTCGTGGTTATTCTTCTGCCCCAGCGTCCCAAATCTCGGCTTTATAGCCGGTGTATTCCCCCTCGGGGTGGAGGTGTTTACTCACTAGCCGCGTGGAGCGAAGGAGCGGGTCATAGACCGAAACTAGCTCGGCGGTGAAACGATCGCCCTCGCGGACGAAGTCATGGAAGATATATTTGCTGTTATAGCGCAGTCCTGCGCGGAAGGTGATCCCCTCTTCTGTTCCCGCATAGCCCGAGCCGAGCCCTGTCTGTTCCTTAGGCGGATCGGTGGGGAGTGGCGCTTTCTTCTGGGCAAAGAGAAAGAGGTAATAGCGCTTGTCGCGGATCTCCTTGAGGTAGTGTCGATTGGTCTCTACGTCGCGCTTTACATAGATGTCGCTCTGGAAAAAGGTGCGAGCCCCTTGATAGATGCGCAGCTGTGGGTTGACCATCGATTCGAAAAAGAGCCGATTCTCGCGCGACTTCCTGACGACCTCGCTAAAAGCCTCTGCAGTCTCCAGCTTATGTAATACGGCATACTCGCGGGCGGGCTCAAGGTGGGCAGCGGTGCGAAAGAGGAGGTCGCCATCTTCGTTTTTCCGGATAAAGAGGAAGTCATTCGCACCGCCATAAGCCGCATTGACAAGACGGTGGATATAGTTGTAGGTTTCAAAACTGAGTTGCGTGAAGCTATTGCGCCCTACGACATACTCGCTTCTTGCGGTGTCGGTCGTGCTTGCGTCGTCGAGGTCGGCGAGCATCTCCACGGTGTGGTCGCGAGCAAACTTCATCGTAAAGCAGACTCCCCCATAGCCGAGCCGCTCCCGAAAGAAGGGGATGACCTCGCTGGGGTTAGAAAACAGTAACGAGTCGGTGCGCGGGAAGTAGAGCAGTCGCCAACCATAAGGGGCACTCACTAGCTCCTCCTGTAGTGCAGCGATGCTCTTCTGGTTACGCACCGACGGGGAGTCTTTGAAAACATCTTCGTTTTTGGCGCAGGAAGCCACCAAAAACAGCGAAATGGGTACGAGGGCGATAAACAACACCAGTCGTGTCATTATTTGTGGTTTTTGAGGTATGTATCGATGCGGCGTACACTCGCCAGTTGGAGGCGTAGGAAATCTACCCCCCACCTCTTGCGGATGTAGGCTGTCACAAACTGCTGTTTTGCCGAAAACTCCTTGTAGGCTTGTTCCGCTTCGCGCGCATAGCGTTGGTGCACCTCGGGGTCTGGATCGGGGTCGCCCTCATCCTCAGGAGTGCCCGCTCGAGTGAGGGCGGCGTTGATCTCTTGTGGCGAGCTCACGAGCGTGGCGCTGATGATCTCGGCAAAGTCGTCCTCGGCGCTCAAGAGCGAAAGCATCGTGTAACACCCGCGCTGGTTGGCCCAGCCATTGAGACCAAACTTCTCTTTGAGCGCCGTATAACTCCCAATGGGTGGCGCAATAACATCGGTCGAGCCCCGTGTGTAGCGCGACTCGCTGATCTTGAGAAAGGCGTCGCGATCGTATGGGAGAAGCTCCAAAAGGCGGCGCGCCATCTGGTGGTGCACGCTCCGCATGAGTACGTAAACTTGTTCCTCTGCCCCTGGGTCATAGTCGTTTACGTGATAGAGCGAGAGCTCCGCGGCGCTGGTTTGTGGATTGTAAAGGCGTTCCACGCCGTTGTTGTCGGGGTTGCCGCCGCCATAGAGCACGATCCGAAGCGGGGTGCGCTCGCGTAAGAAGTTCTCGCCCCCCAACGAGGGGTGGGTATAAAGCTCTAGCCCGAGCTCACAAACCGCTTCTAAGACCGCTTGCACCTTCTCTAGCTTGGGGGGGTAGACAGATGTGCCTACCCCTGCCACGTTCTTGTCCCAACGATACACGACCTCGATGTTATAGGGCTTGACCACATTGGTCGTAATCCACGCGTCGAGTTCGGTGGGCGTTAGGGTGTGGGCATTGGCGTCTACGACGCTGTTCGGGTCAAGACGCTCTTTCTCACAACTCACGAAGAGTAACGAGAAGAGCACCCCCAGAAGGGGAAGGGATAGCAAGGATATCGATTTCATCATAGTCGAGCGTTTTTAGCGAAGGCGCTGTTGCCGATCGCGTGGGTTAGGCGCGAGACCGCGCCGTTGTGCCTCGGTCGGGATCTGAAGCACCTTGCGCGGGTCTTCCTTCTCGAGCGGGAAGTAATAGGCACTATTACTGGATCGTTTGACGGGGATGTGAAAACGCCTCAGGTCAAACCAGCGTAACCCCTCACCATAGAACTCTTTGCGACGGAAGTCGACAATCAACTTTACCATCGCAAGCTGTTTCAATGAAAGCCCGTAGTTGGGCGAAAAAAGGTCGTAGTTGGCGGCACTCGTCGAGGTGTAAAGCGCGCGCTCAAGGGTGGGCGTATAACCGAACTTTGCCTCCATGTATTCTACAAAGTCGTCAATAGCACGATCGTAGTCACGTAGCATGACGTAGGCTTCCATTCTGTTCAGTAAGACCTCGTCGGCGGTTAAGAGGACGTTGGTCACATAGAGGTCGCGCGGTTTGACCCCGATGCTCTCGGTCGTAGAGAGCTCGTCAAACTTGGCTAGGTAACGTCCGTTGTTGAGTGGCACGGGGGAGTTGGTGAAGGTGTATAAGCCCTCAAACTGGGAGGAGACGTCGCCCAACTGCTCGTGATATTTCTTGTTAAAGACCTCGTGCACCGTACCGAGTCGCGTCCCCGTAGACCCATAACGCTCGGTGGGCATTAGGCGCGCCAAGCGAGACTCGGTCGTGGTGAGAAGGAGGTTAGCAGGCTCCTCCGGACTGTTGTAAAGCCGGTAGAGATCGTCGTGGTGAAAGAGTAGTTGCCGTGCATATTGCCACCACGGACGCAGGAAGGGTTGCGGCTTCGCCCCAAGGACGTAGTTGGCATACGCTACTACCAGAGCCCACTCCCCCTTAAAGAGGTAAAACCGCGAGGCAAAGGCGTATGCTGCCCGCTTGTTAAAGTGGAATTTGGGTTGCTTGTAATAGGTGTCGTTGACGAGCGTGATCCCCAGCTTGAGGTCAGCCTCTATCTTGTCATAGACCTCGCCGACCGTGCCTCGTTGGTAGTCGACTAGGGCGTGCTTTTCCGGTCGAGTAACGTAGGGGATACCGGGGTTGGAGGCAGCACCGCCGTAGGGTTCGCTCCAGAGGTTGACGAGCATAAAATGCAGGTAGGCGCGTAACAGGAATGCCTCGCCATAGAGAGCCTTTACACGCTCGGTCTTGGGGTAGCTTTTCAACAGCTCGAGTGCCTTGTTGGCTTGGGCGATCCCTTTATAGCAGGCGTTCCAATAGTTGAGCGGGGTGTCGAGGTCTTCCTGATCATAGTCTTCCCAAAAGAACATAGCCTCGTTAAGGCTGTTATGTACCCCGTTAGGGCGTTCGGCTACGTTGTCAGTGCGGGGCTCTAGGAAGGCGATGTAACTCGCCTCGGGGTAAGCCCCCGTCAGGAGCTCGGCGATGCGCTCCTCGCTATCGATATCGATGGCAAGCTCCGAGTCGGGGTTCTTATCAAGGAATTTGTTACACCCTGTGAGGCTCGTCCCCGTCGCAACCCAAGCGGCGAGAAGCAGGGAGAAAAATAGCGTCTTGTGTGTCTTGCGCATGGGTCTCGTGGTTAGAAGGTCACATTCATCGACAGCGTGCACTGTTTGGGCGTGGGCAACGAGACGCCCCCCGAACGATAATACTCGGGGTCTTGCCCCTTGAGGCGTGGGTCTGAGTAGATGAGGAACGGGTTTGTCACACTCAGCCGGAAGTTGACCGACCGCAGGTGGAGACGCTCGGCGTATGCATCGGGGAGGTGATAGGCAAGGGCGATGTTCTTCATCCGCACAAACGAGCCATCGGCAACCCGCTGTTGCGAATAGTTGTAGGTGTTATAGGCGCGCTCGATATTCTCCTTACCCACCCGCTCTATGAGCTCTTGGGAGGGGAGCACGGGCACGTCGGTGTGCCACTCGTCGCCGGGGTTGAGCCACCGCTGGGTATACTCTGACGAAAAGACGTTGAGGTCGGCAAACGTCGGATCAAAGGTCGGGTTGAGGCGTATCTTGTTGCCAGCCTGCATGGTAATGAAAAACGATAGCTCCCAGTCATAGAACCGGAACGTGTTAGATAGCCCCCCCGTCACGGGCGGCTCGATCGGTCCGTGGTAAAGAAGGTAGCTCTTGGAATACTGCGCATCTGAGAAGTCTGCCCCCGCGATGTGAGCATAAACGCCCCCGTTGAGGGGGTACAAACCAAAGTCATATCTCGGCAGTCCGTTGGCATCGAGCCCCTGGAAGTTGAACGAGAAGAGCGACCCTTTTGGGTAGCCCACGATGTTGCCACGCCCGCGTCCGGCGACCATCTCGAGGGTGTTGGGCGCATTGAGTAGGCGCGTGATCTTCTGATCCATCCCCGCTAGCGTGAGGCTCGTGTGCCAACTAAAGCGCGAACTCTCGAAGTTGCGCGTATGGATGCCGAGCTCGACCCCGCGTGTGCGCATATCGCCGAAGTTCGCATACTTGTAATATTGCCCGCCGATCCCCGAGGTGCGCACGAGGTCGATGAGGTCAAACGAGTTGCGTTGGTAGACCTCGAGCGTCGAGCTCAACCGGTTGTTAAACAGCCCGAGCTCGAAGCCAATGTTGAGTTCATACATCTTTTCCCACGTTAGGTCGCGGTTCTCCAAGTGCCGGATGGCGAGCTTGTCTTCGCGCCAGTCATACTGGTTGCGATTGACGATCCCCCCTGTATAGACCGAGTTAGCGTGGCTTGCCTCGTCGTTCATCTTGGCGGTAAGCCCGTAACTGGCTCGCAGTGCGAGGCGCGAGAAGGTCTGCTTGTCTTCGACGAAGGGCTCTTGGTCGATGTTCCACTTTGCCCCCACGTTCCACGTCGGAAGCCAGAGGGCTCGTGCGCCGCGCCCCGAGGCGTTTGAGCCCTCGTAATTGAGCACGGCGTTAAAGATATAGCGCTCGGCATAGCCATACGTCCCGTTGAGCGAGAAGGTCACCCCGCGCTCGTCGCGTTGCCGCAGGGCAAAGTAGGGGGTGTTTTCCTGAAACTGCTTTTCGAAGATGGCGGGTGGCGTGTAGACCTGATTTCCCTTGTTGTACTGGATGCCATAGCCGGTAAACGGATTGTGAGTCCGGTCGGTTTGCCGCACCTCGGTAAAGGCAAAAGCCTTGAAGTCGTGCTCGTCGAGACTCTTGTCATAGTCGATGGCGAGGCGCGCAAGGTAGCTCCGCAGGTTGACCTCGGTTTTATTCAGCACGCCGCCATGGGTAAGGGCTACTGAGGGCTGTGCTTGGGGGTGATCTTTGTCGTGCAACAGATAGATGTTTTGCTGTGCGACCCACGGCGTCTCGTTGGCGCGGAAGGCTTGTACAAGGTTCGAAGCCTCGGTTATGGTGTGGAGGGTGCTCGTCGTGGCTTGGCGCGCAGAGAGGAGCGTCCGCACCTCGAGCTCCTTGAGAATGGCGTATGAGGCCTCGCCCTGTAGCTTGAGGTCTTGGACGCCGATCTCCATCCGGTTGTTCTCATACTCGTTGAGGATGTTGAAGGGTGCCCAGTTGTTGCGGTAATAGGAGCGTTCGCCATTGTCGCGATAGGGGCGCAGGGTGCGGCTCGTGCCGAGGGCATAGGAGA
>CALHZE010000273.1 GCA_938040915.1 uncultured Bacteroidia bacterium
ACCGAACTTGGCTATCTCGTCGATAATCGGTAGTACTTTTTCCCCTAATGGTGTAAGGGAGTACTCCACTCTTGGAGGGACTTCGGGGTACTGTTCCTTTTTAATCAGCCCTTTATTACACAGGAATTTCAATTCTTCGATAAGCATCTTCTCGCTGATACCCGGAATAGCGCGTTTAAGTTCGCCGTAACGGACTATTCTTCGGTTGATTTGAAAAATGATGAGCAGTGTCCATTTCCCAGCGAAAATCTGCATCGCCCTTCGTACAGGACAGTTATTGTCTGAAATCTTTCTTTCCATAAGAAACTTTTTCTTGTTGATGATCAGCAATTCTAACAATATCGTATGTATCATACAAAATAGTAGGTACTTGCCTATCGTAGTGTGAAGGTATTACTTTGCAGTGATATCAACAATTAAAATACAGATTCATGGAAAGGAAAACAGGAAAAGTGAGCCAGTTCTATGCAGCTCTAGCACAGGGCGATTTTGACACCGTGGGGGCATTGCTCGCCGACGACTTGGTATGGCATCAGCCAGGAAAGGGTGCATTGTCAGGTATCTACAACGGTAAGCAGAATGTCTTCGCTCATTTGGCAAAGATGGCTCAATTGAGTAACGGGACATTCGCTATCGACCAAGTGGATTATCTGACGGAAAATGGAGATTTGGTTGCAGCATCTATCGGCTTTGCAGTAGCTGCAAACGGATATTCGATGGAAATGAAGGGAATAGACCTTTTTCGCTTTGAGAATGATTTGATAAAGGAGGTCTGGCTCTTCTCGGAGCGAATAGATGAAGAAGACAGATTTTGGACAGCTCTAGTACAAGGCTAATTGTCTATCAAGTCTCTGAAAGCAGGCAGTAAGATAAATGTGTCTTACTGCCTGTTCTCGTATTCGATAGCACCATCCGCCGTTGTTCTCACACATACACAAGTAAGAGCCGTATGGCTCTTCTCTCGGTAAGCCTCTTTTTTGCATCTTCACTGCAGGGGCGTCGCGCCCTAGTGCCTTTTTCGTAACTTTCGGAAGAATCAACGAGGAGAGAATGGCTACCAAACGCAAAATGCCTGTGGGCGAGCAGAGCTTTCAAAATCTGCGTAACGATGGTTGTGTCTACGTGGATAAAACCCAGTACCTCTACAATTTGGTGACCCAAGGGCGATATTATTTCCTTAGTCGTCCGCGCCGCTTTGGCAAGAGCCTGTTCCTCTCCACCCTCGAAGCCTATTTCCTTGGCAAGCAAGAGCTGTTTAAGGGGCTTTATCTAGAGCATGCCGAGCCCGAACTCGCTGCGGAGGAGGAGCGCGAGGCGTGGCAGGAGCATCCTGTGCTCAGTTTATCTTTGAACGAAGAGCGCTTTGCTAGCGAATTTGAACTTAACAATACACTGAACGTCTCATTGACCGAGTGGGAAAAACTCTATGGGGCAGTGCCTACGGAGCAGACTTATCCGAGTCGTTTCCGAGGTGTGATTCGACGTGCTTGTGAGAAAATGGGGCAGCAAGTGGTCGTCTTGATTGATGAGTATGATAAGCCCTTGCTTGATACCCTCCATCGTCCAGAGCTTCACCAGACGTGCAAAGAGATACTCCACGCCTTCTATTCTGTCTTAAAGGGAAGTAGCGAGTACCTCCGTTTTGTCTTCCTTACGGGTGTGACGCGCTTCGGTAAGGTGGGGATCTTTAGTGGTTTGAACAACTTGGAAGATATCAGTATGAGGTCTGCTTACGCGGGGATTTGCGGTATTACCGAGGCGGAGCTCACAACGGACTTTGTACAGGAAATAGAGGCGTTGGCAGAGGAGCTCTCGCTTCCGCTCGACGAGACCCTTGCGCTATTGCGAAAACGCTACGACGGTTATCTGTTTACCCCTCGAAAGGAGTATGTTTATAACCCCTTTAGCTTATTGAATGTCTTTAAAAGTAAAGAGTTAGGAGACTATTGGTACGCAACGGGGACGCCGACCTTCCTTGTTGAGAAACTCAAACGCGAGCGGCATTATCTTCCTAGTTTTGAGAAAGGGGTGGTGGTGGCTAAAACGATCTTGGAGAACTATAGCACCGACTCACAGGATATTGTCCCCGTACTATTTCAAGCAGGGTATCTGACCATTAAAGACTACCGCCCCAAGAGCGAGACCTATCTACTCGGCTTTCCGAACGATGAGGTAAAATATAGTTTCCTGAGCAACTTACAGCCCATCCTCGCCCCTCTCAAGTACTCCGAGATGGGGGCTGCGGTGTGGGAGTTTCAAGAAGCCATCGAAGCAGGCGACGTTGCCCAAATGATGGAGAAGATAGAGTCGCTCTTGGCGGGTGTGCCTTATGACAACATCAACGAGGTGCAGTACCGCGAACGCGATGCGCAGGTAGCCCTATACCTCATCTTTACCCTGTTGGGGAAGTTTGTCGAGACGGAGGTGCACAACAACAAGGGGCGGGCAGATATCATCGTCCACACCGACGAGGTGATTTACATCTTTGAGTTGAAGCTCTGGAGTGCAGGGACGCCCGAGGATGCCATTGCGCAAATCGAGGCACAGGGGTATGCCACTCCTTACCAAGCCTCGCATAAGAAAGTCCTTTTGATTGGTGCCTCATTTGACGAGGAGAAGCGCAATATCGGGGCGTGGGCGGTAAAGGCGGACGGGAGGAAGAGTGACGATTCGCCCTTAGGCGCTTAGTACAAAAAAACTACCTTTACTCAACGAAGGAACAAAGAATGCGGGTAGTACGGAATATCGCTTTTTTGCTTGGTGGCGTCCTTTTGGGGGCACTCGTCTCTGTGGTGTGGCGCGAGGGCGTACTCCACATATTGCCCAGAGCCTATAGCGAAGAGCCCCCAGTGCGCAGCGAGTATGTGGGGCAACCCTACATCCCCAGTGAGCTCTTTTTTGCCGGTGAGCGCGTCCCCCTCGAACACACGGATGTGCTCGAAGCGCTTGACCGTGAGCTTTGCGTTGCCGCCAATTGGCACAGCCAAATCCTTTTAATGCTGAAGCGCTCGACGCGCTATTTTCCCGAGCTGGAGCACCTCTTGGGGGAGGAAGGCGTCCCTGCCGATTTGAAATACCTCGCCGTGGCGGAGAGCTCGCTCAACGAGAGAGCCTATTCCCCCTCTAAGGCAGCGGGGCTTTGGCAGTTCCTTGAGGCGGTGGGTAAGGAGTATGGGCTGGTGATTAACGACGAGGTCGACCAGCGTTATGACCTCGAACGTGCGACGCGTGCCGCTTGTGCCTACCTTAAGGCTGCTTATGCGCGTTTTGGCAGCTGGTCGATGGCGGCTGCCGCTTATAACATGGGGCAAAACGGACTGCTCCGCACCTCCTTTGCGCAAACAGAGGATGAGTACTATAACCTCCATCTCAATATTGAGACAGGGCGCTATTTCTACCGTATCTTAGCCCTCAAGCTAGTACTGGAGTATCCCGAGCGGTATGGGTTTGCCCTTCGCCCAGAGGAGCGTTATGCGCCCATCGCCTATCGTCGTTATGACGTGGATAGTACCCTCGACCTTCCCGCCTTTGCTAAAGCACAGGGGCTCAATTATAAGCTCTTGCGACGTGCGAACCCATGGTTGCGTACGATGCGCCTTACCGTAAAAGGCGATGAGGGCTATCAGTTGCGTTTACCGTTAACACGTTAGGACGCCCCTTTCTACTTCCCTACAATGCTTTTTTTGCACGATTGCCCTGTGGGGCTTTTTTTATAGTCAAACAATATACATGATGAAGCAAGCTTTACGAATCTGCGTCTGGGGGACGCTCTTACTGCTCTTTGCCCTTGGGGGCGTCTGGGCACAACAACAACCCCGTCCGCTTAAACTCAAAATTCAGGCAGACGAGAGGGGGGAGGTCTGTCCATGTCTTTACGCGAACGCTCCGTATGAGATAGAGTATTACGAGGAAGGGCATGAAAGCGAGAAAAAGGTAACACTAGGATTGTATTTTGATTCTTTTCAGGTGACCCGGGACAAGATTTATTACCTCACTATCCCGCCAGAGAAGATTGTTCGGTTCGGTTCTGAAGGATATCGTTATCTGTTTGAAATACAACAGTGGGGCGATGTGAAATGGGAAACGTTTAAAGCCGCTTTTCAAGGGCATGAGCAGCTTGCTATTTCTGCGACCGACACGCCAGATCTCTCCTTAGTGCGTGATATGAGTTATGCGTTTTTCGGATGTGAAAACTTCAATAGCCCTAATCTCTGTCAGTGGGACGTGAGCCATGTTGAGGATATGAGCTTATGCTTTTATAGATGTTACACCTTTAATCAGGATCTGAGTGCGTGGCATGTTGAGAATGTGCGAGATATGCCAAGCATGTTTAAGGAGGCTACTTCTTTTTCCCATTCTCTGGCTGCTTGGGGCGAGCGTGTGCAGCAAGTTCGGAATTGCTGGGAAATCTTTGAGGGTTCTGCTTTCAACGAGTCGCTGGGGGGCTGGAAGCTCAAAAATCTGGAACGGCTTCATATCCCCTCAAATATGAGCCATGCCAACTACGTGAAGACATTGCAGGGATGGAGCAAAATGCAAGACAACGAGCTTGCTCGAAATGTAAAGATCTATGCTTTGGGTAAGAGTTATCATGGGGCGGAAGAGGCGCGCCTGAAACTCATTGCAGAAAAGGGATGGACGTTTGAAGGAGACTATGGCGTGCTCAATCCGCCGTCGGGGACAGCGCCCTTTGTGTTGGAGTATCGGGTAGAGAAGGCTTCGCAACTGGTCGTCCCCGTATTGGGGCAAGGGCTCGCCATCTCGTGGAAGAATGTGGAAAAGCCTAGTCAGAGCGGCGGTATCAATCATCTGAATGCTGCTCTAGTGAAAGATTTTTACCGTTTTGAGGTCACCGAAGCTGGTACTTACGAGGTGCGCATTGCACCAGCGGGGGTCTATGCGTTCCGGTGGGGGGAGTCGGGAAATAACGACGTGGCTCTTACGGTGCGCCAGTGGGGGAGTGTCGCGTGGGGCTCGGTGGTCTCTATGTTTGAAGGGTGTCTTTTCCTGATCTAGGTTGACTGATTTATGGATCAAAGATAAGGAAATAAAC
>CALHZE010000274.1 GCA_938040915.1 uncultured Bacteroidia bacterium
ACCTGGGAACTGCTGCGTAGTACCCGAATGGGTTATCAACCACTCATAGCGTGTTAACCCCGCACCCGTTGCCCTTAACGTAGCGTCAATATCAGGGCATACCAACGAACCATCAGCTAATGTCAATGGCGTAGCACCTCCCGTAGGATCCGGATAGGTTATAGTAAAATCGGGATCCACCCGAGGATAAACCGTAAACACCAACTCATTACTCTGGGCACAACCGGTTGCCGAGGTAACTTCTTTCTTTACTCGTAACACGGCATCTGTCGTCGTCGACGTATTCTGGAGCTGCACCTCATACAGCCCTGCCGTAGCCGTCGGAGTCGGTGTAAAAGGCACTCCATCAAGCGTCCAAACCGAAGTCAAGGCGGCAGGGATATATGACTTATCTCTAATCAAAACCTTCCGATGTCCAGCAATATCCGTAGGACAACCTATAGGGTCATCGTTTTCTAATACCACATCAATACGCTCGCTGAGCGCAATCTGTGCCTTTAACTCAACCTTACACCCCTCAACTTTAGAGATCAACGTCACAACAAGATCCCACGTTTCAGGCGAATCTTCCTCATTCTCAAACGTAAACTCCTGTTCCCACTTCGTAACATTGTTCTTTATCTCCGTAACTCCCACTTGAGGCGTAGCTTTACCTCTTTTCCCTTTCGTGTCAACCCGCCACTCAACACTCGCCACATTATCCAAATGATCCAACGAGGCCGTAAACTTATAGGGCCAACACAAGGTAAGAGGATCGGGAGTAATCACCAACGGGTCTGACTTAGGTGGCGGATACGCGATAATGCGCACTGTCTTCTTCGCAACGCAGTTGTAGAGATTGTTCACCTCCATCTCGATATAACGTTCACGCCGAGTAGAGACTTGGAAGTTATTCTCTACGTGCTGCGTAGGTGTCTGGTTAGGATTCCACGTCTGCGTAGGCTCTTGCGGGAGTGTCTGCGGAGGATTCGAACCTGGGACATTATATGCAGGTACGATATAGCGCCATAGACGCGAGTTTGCATTTGCCGTAACGTCCGTCAAAGTAAGTTTCTTCGGAGTACAGAAGCCATCAGGGACAGACTCAATGTTAAAAACAGGAGTCAATTGCGGCTTAACGTCAACAGGATTATAGTCATGAAGCTTAAATGGGGTAGGAGGATTCGCTGCAATATCATAAGAGTGCACCGAGTCCTTACAAGTCCCCGTCTTATCAGAGACAATCAACCGCGAATGATAAGCTTGTTGCGTAGCCGTCGTGTTAATAGCCGTCACCGTCGGTGTCGTAATATTAGATGTCACGACAGGGAACGAGTTTGAACCACCAAACGTCCACAGATATTTAGCCCCCTTAGGTTGTTGATTCTCGCGATTATCCTTGTAGGAGATCTCTAGTGGCGAACACCCTGCCGTTGCTCCTGGGAGCGGTGCGGCGGGTGTAGACACGACATCCGGCTTTACCACACCGGGATAAACCTTAACCTTAAGCGTTTTTTCGACAAAGCACTGCGCATTGCTCACCACGACACGCAGCTCATGCTCAACAGCCCCCCCATCCGCAGTCGCCGGCGGTGTCTTATGTGAGACATAATTGAAGTTGATATTCGTCGGAAGCAAGACATCGGGGGTTGCTGTAGTAGGCGGGGGCGTCACAGGATCCAACGAACCGACCTGATCTTGATACGAAGGATGACCATCCTCCTTGACAGCCCACTCAATCTTCGTAGCTCCTACGACTTTCCGCACCGTAATGGGGTAAGCCTTACTCCCACAAATCCGTTCATCACTAGACCCCTTGTCGAGTATCGGCTCTAGTGGCGGGACAACATTCACCTGAAAGTCTGCCGCCAGCTTTACTCCGCACGTTCCCTTTCGCACGACAGAGAAGAGCTTACCATTCATCAAATCCTTGAGAGTCACAGTTCCCACGTTATTCCCCGTGCCGTTAGGTCCTTCAACATTGCTCGCCGGTGTCCAGCTATAGTTAAAGAAGTCCTCATTAGGATTATCACTCGCCGAAATTTTAAGTTTACCTCGACTACAAATCGTGAGCGTAGGCATCGTTCCCACCAACGGGATCGCCGTCCACGTTCCAGTCGCGTCAAGATACTTCACCGTCAACTTGCCCCCAGCGGGTATAATAGATTGGTCAGAATTAAACGTAAAACTGGTCGGCGGTGTCGTCCCAGAGGCAACCCCCAGATGAAAAACGGCTTGCTTATTGCGGATACGATACTGTGTCCCAGGATTCAACCAAGTAGTTACGTCAAGTGTATAACGCGTCGCGCCTGGCCCCGTAGGCAAGGAAGGTGGCGTCGTCGCTGGGGGCTGTGAGCCCCCCAGATTTCCCACCAAAAGCTGCCACTCTGATACCCCACTATTGTCATAGTGCAGCGCATAGCTATTCAAATAGTTTTGAAGTTGCTGCGCATTATCCCCCACGGAGGCCACATCTTCCCACTTACTTCCATTCTGACGCTCAACGACAAAAGAGTTCGTCGTAGAGACCCCCGAGTTCCATACAGCCATGCGGATATAAGTGCGTCCCGTAGATGAGAGCGTAAGGGTTGCCATACGCACCCCATTACAGTCAGTCGCGACGTTCGTGACGTTAGGCCAAGCCTTTTGGGTCTGTGCATAAAGATGCCCGCCCTGTAGAAGGGAGATTAGCAGCACTGCGCTAACAAGAAATGAGACTCCCAACCGCCCCACTCTCAAGAAACGTATGTCTGAACTATTCATTACTTGCACCTTTCCTTTGGGTACTTTTGTACTCCGATGAGTTTACGAAACGAGCATTGCAAAGTTACAACGCTATGACGCCACACTATCTGCGCTCACGGTACAAAAATAACACCTTAGACTCCACGTACAAAGATATAACGTTGTTTTTCCACCAAAACGTATAATAACACCACAAAGCAAAGAAAAACGAAGACAACCCTTCCCATCGAAAAGCGCCAAATACCCAATATTAGCACCGATACGTTTCCCCTCCTCTCGCTTTTCCAACGACACCGACGACACAAAAAGAGAAAAGCTTCCACTAATTTCCTTTCGCTTTTTCTGCCTCTCGCTTAGCCTTCGCCAAAATGGCGTCGATCTTAGCCTGAGCTTCAGATTCTATTTTTCTTGCTGCCTCCTCCCCTTCTTTCTCGACCACCTCTGCCGCCTTCTTAGCCGCCAAAGCAGCCAACAGTCCGTTCTTTTCTCCTTCGTCAACCACCTGCTTGGCACGTGCCTTCGACTCGTCACGCGTTTTATCAGCAAGCTTCTTTGCCGCCTCTAAGATACGCTCTCCTTCACGCTGTGCGCGCGCTAAAATGGAATCAGCCACACCCGTATTGCGAATCACCGTCGTCACTTGGTCCTTCACCACCTCTTTCACATTGGCGGGAGTCACATTGTCCATACCAAAATCGATCTTCGGCGCAGAGATATTACCCGAGGCTCGTACCCAAACAGGCAGATATTCCGGTAACGTGAGCCCCGTATTATACGACGTCAAAAGAGACGACAACCCTGAGCCCGCCTTTCCTAAAGCTGCAGAAGGCACTTGGGCACTCAGCTTCAAATCCATCGTTTGGTCGAGTTTCACCGTTCCCCCCACATTACCTTCGATATTCTTTACCTTCATCTGATAAGGCTCAAAAGTAACCGTTCCGTTCTCTACGGTAAAACCGACCGTCCCGCCAGCAAATGTGGGATTCTCGAGTTCCGGCAAAACCAATAACTTAGAAAACTCTCTAAAGAGCGGCGCATCTTTGATCGCCAACTCCCCTACCGCGATACGTCCCTTGACATTCACTGTCTGAAGATCGGGCGCAAAGCCCTCACCCAAAACACATCCCCCAGTAAAGCTTACCCCTGCATGCCCATTCGCATACACAACCCCTGGTACAAGATCGCGCACAGTCTTCACACTCCGCACAGCATCTGCGACATTGAGATCTGACACAGAAACATCCCATGACGAACGGAATGGTGCAGTAGAGAGATCGACAATCCCCGAGATCCGCGCATCTCCATCAAAGAGCCCACACCCCAGATTGGCAATACGCACCTGTCCATCAGCAATATCTACACGTCCTCCCGCCTCTGTCATCCGATATTCTTGAAAGAAGAGCTCCTTGATATTAACTCGCAATGCAAAAGCGATGCGTCTGAAAAGATCTAATTGCTCAGGCGTAAGCGTTACCGGCTCGCTCCCCTCTGTCTTTTCCTCAGGCGCGGGTGCAGCCACAGTGGGCATAAGCTCTCGCAAATCTAGACGTTGGGAGGTAAGGTCAAGCTTACCCGAGATGACCTCGTGCGCAAAATAGAAGGGTAAGAAATTGGAGATGCCTCCCGAGAGTTGTAGGTCGGAACTAGCGATCGTAGCGTCGAATTTTTCCAAATCGACAGCTTGTTGCGAGAAACGCAAGGCAAGATTGCGTAGGTTCGCATCGTGTTCGCCAAGAGCTTGGGTCAGAAGAATGTCCTTGAGCCCAAGGAAGCCATTGAGCGCACACTTCTCAAAATGCTGTGTCTTGATGGCAGAAAGTGGGGCAGCAAGATCCATATCAAGCTCCGCCTTACCAGAAAGTTTTTTATCGCCCAAGGGGATAGACTCTGACATCGAAGCCAGATCTACATGCCCGACCGCCTTTGCCCAAAGATTGGGATCTGAAAGAGGGGTGGTCACCTGCGCCTGTAATCTCACTGGGTTTCCTCCAAAGGCGAGCGACAAGTTTCGCAATC
>CALHZE010000275.1 GCA_938040915.1 uncultured Bacteroidia bacterium
GAAGGGCGAAAACACGGCTGTCTTCTTCGGCCTCTCCGGTACGGGTAAGACCACCCTTTCCACCGACCCCAAGCGTCTCCTCATCGGTGACGACGAACACGGTTGGGACGACAACGGCGTCTTCAACTTCGAAGGTGGGTGTTATGCGAAGTGTATCGACCTTGACCCAAAGAAAGAGCCAGATATCTACCACGCCATCCGTCGCGACGCATTGTTAGAGAACCTCGATGTTGACGCCAATGGCAAGATAGACTTTGCCTCGAAGAAGAAGACAGAAAACACCCGCGTCTCTTACCCGATTTACCATATCGAGAACATCGTGAAGCCAGTGTCGCGCGCAGGACACGCCAAGAACGTTATCTTCCTTACGGCTGACGCTTTCGGGGTTCTGCCTCCGGTGTCTGCGCTCACTTCGGCACAGATGCAGTACCACTTCCTCAGTGGTTTTACCGCAAAGCTCGCGGGGACAGAGCGCGGGATTACTGAGCCACAACCAACGTTCAGTAGCTGTTTCGGACAGGCGTTCTTACTTCTTCACCCCACCGAATATGCGCGCGAGTTGGTCCGTAAAATGGAACAGCACGACTGTAAGGCATACCTTGTGAACACAGGATGGATCGGCGGTGCTTACGGCGTAGGGAAGCGTATTGACCTCCCTTCGACACGGGCTATCATCAATGCTATCCTCGACGGCTCGCTCAATAACATTGAGTTTGACGTATTGCCGATCTTTAACCTCCGTATCCCAAAGGCGGTACCTGGCGTAGATAGCAAGATGCTCAACCCACGTAACGCGTGGAGTTCGCCCGAGGCGTGGGAAAAGCAAGCGCGTGAGTTAGCAGCGAAGTTCATTGCCAACTTTGAGAACTTCACTGACAACGAAGCGGGTAAGAAGCTCGTAGCCGCTGGACCACAGCTCTAGTGTCCCGACCTACGCGATAAAAGTCTAGTAGCGCCACTGGGAGGTTCGCCTCTCGGTGGCGCTTTCTTTTATTGGGGAATATCCTACTCGGCACAGAACGTGCCGCTGATGGGATATTCGGGTGACAAAAGCGCCTTGCGTGCGTAGCACGCTACGCCCCCACAGCACCCCGCCATTCGGATTAACCGTTACCGCGCATTGATACTGCCCCCCCTGTCGTCCGCGTAGGATCGCTAGTCGAAGACACGCCCCGATCTTAGCGCCCCGCCACCTAGGGCTCTTAATTCATTACCTTTGCTGCCCAACTCCGCCACAATGCCAACACCGCTACAAGACTACCTTGCTCGCCTCTCTAAGGAATATAACACAGGGGTCACTACCGAACATTCCCTCCGCCCCGCATTGGTCGAGTTGCTCGCTTCTTTGCCAGCTCTCCGCCACTTCCGTGTGATCAACGAGCCCAAACGCATCGCCTGCGGCGCGCCCGACATTGTGCTGCTCAATAAGGAGAACTCCCCCGTCGCATACATTGAGACTAAAGACATTGGCGACCCCGACCTGCACGGTGTCAAACAAAACAAAGAGCAGTTTGATCGCTATCGACAAGGACTCGACCTCGTGGTCTTTACCGACTTTCTTCGCTTTTTACTCTACCAAGCGGGGGAGTGTGTCTTGGAGGTGCAGGTGGCAAAACAAGACGGCGATCGCCTCTCTCTTCTCTCTGATGCCGAGGTGCGATTTGACGAACTCGTAGCCCACCTGCGCGATGCGCAACCCGTGCCGCTCACCTCGCCCAAGCGGCTCGCACTCCTCATGGCAGGTAAAGCGCAGCTGTTGGCACGAGCCATTCACACAGTGCTCAGTGACGCAAAAA
>CALHZE010000276.1 GCA_938040915.1 uncultured Bacteroidia bacterium
GATCGGCTTTGGAGGTTCGCCGCGTGCGAGCATTAGCCTTGCTTTGGCGGCTAAGGCCTTTGCCTTTATCAAGCGTCGTGGCTATGTGATCCCTGAAGATGTGCGTGCTGTTTGTCTCGATGTTTTGCGACACCGTATTGGGCTTACATACGAGGCTGAGGCAGAGAACATTACCTTGGAACAGATTGTGACAGAGATCCTCAATCGAGTGGAGGTACCCTAGGGGGTGTATCGACACACCGACATGTCTCTCGTGACGGAGGGCTAGAAGATGAACGAACAGGAAGAAGCGCGTGCACTCTTGGCTCGGTTGCGTCGGATTGAGATCCGCGCTCGGGGTCTTTCGCACCAGATTTTTGCCGGCGAATATCACAGCGCCTTTAAGGGTAAGGGGATGGCTTTCAGCGAGGTGCGTGCCTATCGGTATGGCGACGACGTCAGGAATATCGATTGGAATGTGACTGCGCGTATGCGTGCTCCTTACATCAAGGTCTTTGAGGAGGAGCGCGAGTTGACGGTCATGTTGCTCGTCGATGTGAGTGGCTCGCGGCGTTTCGGTAGTGCTGAGCGCACCAAGCAAAACGTCATGACCGAGTTAGCAGCGATACTCGCTTTTTCGGCCATACAAAACAACGACAAGATAGGGGTGATTCTCTTCTCTGACCGTGTTGAGCGCTTCATCCCCCCGAAGAAGGGGAGGAAGCATATTTTGCGGATTATCTGGGAGTTAATGAGCTTCCAGCCCGAGAGTCAAAAGACCGACGTGGGGATGGCTTTGCGCTTTCTCACCAACGCTATCAAGAAGCGTTGCACCGCCTTTGTGCTCAGCGACTTCCTCGATTTAGATTCCGATGCACAACCTCGTTTTAGCGACCCCTTGCGTATTGCCTCTAACAAGCACGATCTTGTTGGGGTGCGGGTCTATGACCCTCGCGAAGAGTCGTTGCCTGACGTGGGACTGGTGCGGTGGGGAGATGCTGAAACGGGCGCGACGCGATGGATGGATACTTCTTCTGCCGCGGTGCGTCGTGCTTTTGAGGAACTTGCGCGAGAGCGAGATACCAATTTACAACGTGTCTTTTCGCGCGCGAGTGTTGACTGGGTCAGCGTTTCGACCACAGAAGATTATGTCTATCCGTTGATAAAACTTTTTAAGCAGCGAGGGTAAAGCCGTGAAACGGGTATTCGTGCTTCTTTTTTCTTTGGTGACGCTCCCCCTCTGGTTGTGTGCACAGCCGCGGGTAGAGCGCCAGTTGAGTCGAGACTCGGTAGAAGTTGGCGACTCGGTGCTTTTGACTCTTAAAATTGCGACGTCGAAAGGTGCAGAGATCTATTTTCCGCAACTCTCTGACACGCTCGGTGGTGGTTTGGAGGTATATGCTGCGCCGCGCCTCGACACCTTGCAGTATGATAATGAGGGTTTTGTGGCAGCTTGGAAGCTCCCGCTTGTCGCTTATGATACGGGTTGGGTGGTTGTCCCCGACCTACCCGTCTTGGTGCAGTTGAGTGGTCGCGCCGACACACTCTCGACGGGGGTCTCTATGTTTCACGTGGCTTATGTGCCCATGGAAGCTAGCACGGGCGAGCTTGCCGACATTCGCGGTCCGTTGGGGCAGGGGCTCACCTTTAGGGAGGTTTTGCCGTGGCTTTTGGCAGGTCTCGGGGTTGTGATTTTGGGCTTTGCGATCTACTTTTGGTGGCGCTATCGAAAGACTCACAAGCTACCTTTTGTCCCCGTCAAGCCTCCGCGCCCAGCCGAGGAGGTGGCGCTTGAAAGGCTTCGCGCCTTGGGCACTGACGAGGCTTGGCGTCGCCGAGGGGGAAAGTACTTTTATACGGAATTGACCGAGGCGCTCCGTGTCTACTTAGGCGCTACGTGGCACGTGCGAACGCTAGAGGAAACGACCTCAGAGATACTCGTCGCGCTACGAGGAACAGCCTGCACCGAGGCACACGCCCTTGAGTTGCAACAAATTTTGGAGCGAAGCGACTTGGTGAAGTTTGCTCGGTTTGAGCCGCTGGAGAGTGAAGGGGCGAGTGATTTGACCCTTGCGATCCGGCTTGTGGAAGAGATGTCAGCGCAGGTTGCGCGGGCGAAGAGTATGCCGGAAGAAGGGGAGGATGCCGCCACGCCGCCTCACACGACAATCGAAACGGTAAAGGAGGGCTAAGGCGAGAGAGAGATGTGGGATCTAGAATTTGCGAATCCGCTCTATTTACACCTTCTTTGGACAATCCCCGTCCTTGTGGGGTGGTATATTTGGCGCGAGCGCGACACGCGACACGTGGTGGTTTTTCCCAGCTTTATGGCGTTGCCGCCTCAGCGTTCGCTGGGGGTTTGGATGCGACATATCCCCTTTTTACTCAGGTTGTTGCTCATCTTGTTTTTAAGCATAGCGCTAGCTCGTCCTCAGCGCTTCAGCAAAGAGCAGACGTCGACGACCGAGGGGATTGATATTATGCTCTCTTTAGACGTTTCTAGCAGTATGCTTGCCCGCGACTTTGACCCAGACCGGATAGAGGCCGCTAAGCGGATCGGTATACAGTTTATCTCAGGTCGTCCGTCGGATCGTATGGGGTTGGTCATTTTTGCCAACGAAGCATTCACGATGTGCCCGTTGACCCTTGACCATGCCTCGCTTATCAACCAATTTAACGCTGTGGAGATGGATATGCTTGACGATGGCACAGCTATTGGCTCAGGGCTTGCCATGGCAGTTAATCGGCTTTTGTCGAGCGATGCGGTGAGTCGGGTGGTGATATTGTTGACCGACGGGGTTAACAATAGCGGCGAGATTGCTCCGTATACGGCGGCAGAGATCGCGCAGACCTACGGGATACGGGTTTACGTCGTGGGGATTGGCTCGCAGGGCACGGCGCCCTACCCAGTGCAAACCCCCTTTGGCATCAGGTATCAACAGGTGGAAGTGCAGATAGACGAGGCTCTGATGCGACAAGTGGCGCAATTGACGGGCGGGGAGTATTTTCGAGCGACGGATAACAAGACTTTGGAAGAGATTTACCAAAAGATTGATTCGCTTGAGAAGTCGAAAATCAATGTGGATGAATATCTTCACAAGAGCGAGGAGTATCTGTTTTGGGCGCTCTTGGCGCTCTTGGTCTGTGGTCTTGAGGTGCTCTTTCGAGCCCTGGTGTTGCGTCAACTTCCTTAAGTCACAATCAACGCGAAGAAGAGATGTTCCGTTTTGCCAATAGTGAACTGTTGTGGTTGTTGTGGCTCGTGCCGCTTTATCTTTTGTTGCAGTTGTATGTGCGCTATCGTTGGCGTCGTTCTGCGCTTCGTTTGGCGAGTCAGGCGATGTGGTCGCGCCTGATGCCCAACGCCTCTAGGGGACGTTTTTGGTGGCGTGCGGCTTTCTTTTCGCTTGGTCTTTTGTTTTTGGTGCTTGCGCTT
>CALHZE010000277.1 GCA_938040915.1 uncultured Bacteroidia bacterium
GGTTACAAGGCGATTCGTTCCGTTTCGGCGGGTCTGAACTTAACATTCTAGTCCCCCCAAGTCATTAAATAAAGAAAGGATTTTTAACTATGCGCTATATTCGTTTTTCATACGCTGTAGGGCTTCTTCTTGGGGCAACCTTGCTGTCTGGGTGCTCTAAGGAGTTGGAGCTCGAGCCCGAGAGTGATCTCTTAAGTGTGAAGCAAATAGAGGAAGCTGGTGATGCGTTTGACAATCGCGCGCTCGCTTCGGTGGATGGTATGTACGCAGAGCTTAAGCTGTTTGCCAAGTTTGGGAACGGTCGAAACCAGCGCGATATCGGTATCCCTGCTATTTCGCTCGAGTTGGATCACCGAACCGACAATATGTGGTCAAGCTGTATCGATTATGACTGGTATTCTGACGCGCTCGATTACTCATCGTTTACGCCAGACTTCTTCATTACCCGTCAGTTCTACAACAGCTTCTACAACTTCATTGGTGCTGCAAACAAGATTTTGTTGGCATCGAAGGAGGACGCTACGAGTGAGGCTGTGCAGAATGCTCGGGCACAAGCCAAGGCTTTCCGTGCGTGGGCTTACTTCAACTTGGTGCAGGCCTATCAGTTCACATACGTAGACAACAAAGATAAGCCGGCTGTACCGCTTGTAACCGAGGATATGACGTTTGCGCAATTGATCAACAATCCGCGTGCTTCGGTAGAGAAGATTTACGAGTTTATCGTTAACAACCTCGAGCAAGCCAAGGAAAAGTTAACTGGCAAGGGGCAAGCCTCGACCAATGCGTGGATAGATGAATTTGTGGTATATGGTCTTTTGGCACGCGTTTACCTCGTCATGCAGCAGTATGACAAGGCGGCTGAGGCGGCAAAGTATGTCATTGACAATAGCGGTCTTAAGCCTTATAGCCTTAAGGAAGCGGGAGCTCCGGGGTTGTGTGATATAGCCGATCACAACGTGTTGTGGGGGATTCCGATTTCCTCAGACGACGATGTCGTACAAACGGGGATTTGTAACTGGGAGTCGTTCGTCTCGCTCATGAACGGCGACCGTGGTTATTGTGGCGCTGGTGTACCTCGTTGCATCAACCCAGCGCTCCATGACAGTATTCACAAAGACGACGTGCGTAAGGCTTTGTGGATCACCTATCTCAAGAATGATAAAGGTGATGTGATCGAGGAAAGCCTTGACGGGCTTGTCAACTACTTCAAAGTGTTTGGCGCTATGAAGGATGCTGAGGCGCTTAAGGCTGCTAGGGCATACATGGATAAGTTCGAGCTTGAGGTGACTTATGCTAATGTGAAGTTTGGTCCTGCCAACAACGACATCAACTTGGAAGAGAACTCGGCCGACTACATCATGATGCGTATCGAGGAAATGTATTACATCTATTTCGAGGCTCTTGGCGAAACGGCGGGTAAGACCGCAATGGAGAGCTGGATCGACAAGTACCGTCAGCCTGGGTATAAGTTCCCTGCAGGGAAGAGCTTCTTTGATGAGATTTACCGTCAGCGTCGTATCGAGTTCTGGGGCGAGATGTTGAGCTATTACGACATGATGCGCTTCAAGAAGGGTATGTACCGCGAAGGTGTTAAGGAGATTGAGAAGAAGAAGGGGATGAAGTACTATCCTGACAAGACGCGTTTCAATCTTGCGGCAGATGACCCCGCGATGCTTTACTGCTTCCCAAGACAGGAGATATTGCAGAATCCGGGTGTAGTACAAAACGAACTCGGAGGCGAACAGTCAGATACGTTCTAGTGTCTGTCTCTTCTGTAAGAGAAGAATTTATTATAGCCGCTCCCCTCTTGGGGGCGGCTATTTTTTTGTATTATAGGGAATGGGAGGAGTGTATAAAAACTCAAAATCCCTCTCTTTGGGGGAATGTATATACCTTCTGTTCTTACCATTGCTCTTGGAGACGCTCCAAGACTAGTGTGATAAGAGAGGGGGAGTGTGATTCGTGTTCAATAATGTTGAACCGTCCAGAATAAGTGAACAAAAAGTTATTGAACACCTTCGATACTGCTAAACCGATAGGAGAATGCAGACAAAAAAAACGCGGCAATACCTTTCGGTACTACCACGTCTCTTTCTTCCTTCTCCGTAGCGGGGGCAGGACTCGAACCTGCGACCTCTGGGTTATGAGCCCAACGAGCTACCAACTGCTCCACCCCGCATCCTCTAATGCACCAAAGCTCCTTTCGCTTTGACACCACAAAGGTATGTGCTTTTTTCGAACTGACCAAATAAGGCGGCAATACTGCCCCCATGGCGAGCGTTACTATTTAACGGGGTGGGCAAAACACAAGAAACAAAGGCGCGCGATGGAAGGAAAGCTATGAGGAGTATCAAAAGATGGAGTATGCCTAGGAAATGCGTCAAAGCACTATTCTACCAGATTTTACAGACACCTAACGTCGCCTCCTAAAAATGCCTATCAACAACATCCGATAGATATGTTTTATCGTATAGACATCCTGTAATGGTGTCCGGTTTTGGCGTTGTGACACATTTCCCAGTTGCGCTGTGTTTGCTATTCTGAATATGAAAGAATCAGGAGTCTTCGTTGTGTCGCCGTAGTCTTTTGACGCGACGCTCCATAAATCACTTTAGCCACTCCCATTTTGCGTTACCTAAACTACATCCTTTTTCTTTTTGCTGTGGCGGTTGTCGTGCTGACCCTCTATGTCACGCGGCGACAAGCCCTCCGACTTACGCGCGAGGAACAAGAGAGCATCCACCTCTGGGCAGAAGCGACGCGACGCGCCGTCGACCTGAGTAACCCTTCGCAAGACTACGCCTTTATTCTTCACGTCATCGAGCGCAATGAGTCAGTCCCCGTCGTCCTCACCAATGCCGAGCGGATGCCTATCTCTATGCGCAATATTCCTCCACAGATTCTCAGCGACTCGGCTCAAATGCAAGCCCTGATCGATGACTTCCTACAACTCAACGACCCCATCTGCATCCAGTTCCCTTCTGGCGACGAACATTACGTTTTTTACGGCCAAAGCCCCACCCTACGCGAGCTCCGATTTTACCCCATTGTCCAGTTAGGACTCATCGTGGCACTCATCCTCTTTGGCTACCTCGTCTTCCACCACGCACGACGTGCCGAGCAAAATAGCGTCTGGGTCGGTATGGCACGCGAAACTGCCCACCAGCTTGGCACCCCCATCTCCTCCCTTGTCGCTTGGCAACAGCTCCTCGAAATGGGCGACATGGATATGATCGACACCGAGGTCTTAGCCGAGTCGCTCGGGATGGACGTGCAGCGCTTACAGCGGGTCGCCGAACGCTTCTCAAAGATCGGTTCTAAAGCACAACGCGAACAACTCGATCTCCGCGACACCGTTGAGTCCTCTGTTGCCTACATGCGCGAGCGTATGTCGCAACGCATTGAGCTCGACTTTGAAATCCAAAACGAACCCCGCCCCATACACCACAATGCGGTGCTCTTACAGTGGGTGATAGAGAACTTGCTACGAAATGCTATCGACGCTATGCCCCACGGAGGACACATCCATCTCACCCTACGTTATAGCGAAGAGCGAGTTCAAATTGACTGTACCGACACCGGCTGTGGCATCCCTAAACGAAAGTGGCGGAGCATCTTTCGCCCCGGCTATAGCACCAAGACGCGTGGCTGGGGGCTTGGGCTCTCCCTAGCACGACGCATCGTGAGAGACTACCACAAAGGCAAAATTTTCGTTTTAGAGTCGTCCCCACAACGCGGCACAACTTTTCGTATCCTTTTACCATATCAAAAAACGTAGTACTTTTGTAACGCTGGTAAATAGAGACCTTTAAAGAAATAGTTGTAGCAATGAAAACACGTATCTTGTGGATTTTGGGCGCAGCTGCGCTCCTGTTCTCCCTCTCCCTTCTTTCCTGTTCTAAGGAAGAGATTAAAGAAGCCACCGAGATGGACTTCGCCAATGTGTCAAAGACTTGGGCGGGTAAATATGGCTCTCTCAAAGATCTGTTGGTTGAGGCAGCTCTCACCACCGACGGAGATATTACCGTTTCGGGCGACAAAAATAGTCTTACCATTGACACCAAAGATGTCAAGGGGCTCAAGCTTACCGTGACCAAAAATACGCTTGTGCTGGTTAATGCCTCCGTGCAGAAAAATGAGGAGCTAGGGGTTGAGGGCGGTACCTTTACATTCACCACCCTATCTGACAACTTCCCTGTAACGCTGACCGTTGACATGAAAGAGGCGTCGAAGAGTTTCTTCTTTAAGGCAAACAAGAAGACGAAGTAGCTTTTGGCGTTTGCTATAGGCTTGCGCCGTTCTCCTGCGGGAGGGCGGCGCATTTTTCGTTCGGTGTTACACAGTAAACTTTTCTTACATTTGTGTGCGTTCTTTAGAAAACAAGAAACGATGCGGCTCAGATGGACTCTTCTCTTTACCCTACTCTTGGGGTGTGGCAGCGTGATAACAGCCACTGCGCAAGAACCTGTGAAACAGTGGACGTTGGAAGAGTGCATAGCATACGCCTTGGAGAAGAGCCTCGATGTGCGGAGTGGAAAACTCCAAGAAGCAGCGGCAGAGTCTAAGCTTACCCAGTCATGGTGGCAATATGCACCTTCCCTCAATGCTAATGCGGGGCTCGGCTACACCTTTGGACGTGCCATTGACTATGGCAACAACTCGGTCTCTAATGACTTGCAGTCAACCAATTTCTCTATCCAAGCCTCGGTAACCCTCTTCGAGGGGCTCGGACACTATCGCTCGGTGCAAGCCAACCGCCTTGCGCGCGACGTACAGAAAGCCGCTAACGTCTCCTTGCGCCAGAACTTGGCGCTGAGCGTCGCCTCCGCCTATCTACAGATTCTTTACCAAACCGCACTTTTAGAAAGTCAACAGCGCCAGAGCGAGCTCACGGAAGAGCAACTCACCATCTCGCGCGACAAGGTGGCGGTCGGCTCACTCCCCCAAGGGGCACTCCTAGATATCGAGGCACAGCTCGCCACCGAGCGCCAACGGGTCGTCGAGACCGAGAGTGCTATCCAGTTGGCTTACATCCAGCTCATGCAGCTCCTTGACCTGCGCGATGACAATTTCCGCGTCGTGCGCCCCACCTTCTCTCCCGACAATTTGCCCCTACTCCCTGCCAAGACCCTACAAGAGATTTACGAAGAGGCGCGCAGCCACTACGCCCCATTAGAGGAAGCTGCGTTACGGAAAGAGCTCGCCAGCAAGAATATACAGATTGCCTATTCCCGCTATTCGCCCCGCTTGACCTTTGGGGCGAGTTATGGTAGCGGCGCACGACACTACCTTGAAAGCAAGGGACACCCCACCGAAATCGCCTTTATGCAACAGCTCAAAGACAACGCGAGCCAAAACATCAATCTCAGCCTCTCCGTCCCCATCTTCAACGGCTTTTCCGAACGAGAGGGGGTGACGCAAGCCAAAATCGGGTTACAGCAGGCGGAAATCAACCAACAGAAGACTGAAAATACCCTCTTTAAGACCATACAACAAGCACTGAGTGATGCGACAAGCGCCCTCAAGCGTTTCCAAGCGGCACAACAAACCTACCAGTCGGCCGAAGAAGCCTACCGTTGGGCAGCTGAAAAGTACGCTATTGGGGCAAGCAGCACCTACGAATATTCGCAAGCCAAGACACAGTTCAACCAAGCCGAAGTCTCGCGCTTGCAAGCAATGTATGAGTATGTCTTTAAGACGAAGATCCTCAACTTTTATCGCGGGTTAGAGGTCTCCCTCTAGAAAGACTCCCCCGTAAACGTTGGGTAACGATAGAAAATCATGGGCAAGGGTAAAAAGAAACACGGACGGCGTAAACTCCTCATCGTGATCGCGGTAGGGGTGGTCGCCATTGTTGGGGCTATGGCAGCTGGGGGCGCTTTTAGCGACAAAGAGACCCAAGAGGTGCAGTACCTTTTCGCAGAGCGGCGCACAATTATCAAAACCATTACTGCCAACGGGCGCATCCAGCCGGTATTGGAAGTGAAGATCAGCCCCGAGGTCTCGGGCGAGATTATCGAGCTCCCCGTCGTCGAGGGGCAGCAGGTGAAAAAAGGCGACTTGCTTTGCCGGATACGCCCCGACACCTACGTTAGTATACAAGATCGTGCCGCCGCCTCGCTCAATACCTCAAGCACCCGCGTCACGCAAGCCAACAACCAGCTCAAGCAGAGCAAGGCCAACTATGACCGAGCAAAACAGCTGCACGACAAAAAAGCCATCTCCGACGCTGAGTTCGAACGCGCCCAAACCGAGTATGACAATGCGGTGAGTGAAGCCAGTGCTGCCGAGTTTGCGGTTGCCAGTGCACGAGCTACGCTCAAAGAGGCTAATGAGAACCTACAGAAAACTACCCTTTACGCGCCCGTAGACGCCCGAATTTCGCGCCTTTCGGTCGAACTCGGCGAACGGGTCGTAGGAACGGCGCAAATGGCAGGAACCGAGCTTATGCGCCTCGCCAATCTCGACCTCATGGAGGCGCGCGTCGATGTGAGTGAGGCCGACATTGTCAACGTGAGCATGAACGACACCGCGATTGTCCATATCGATGCTTATCCTGACACGACTTTCCGCGGGGTGGTGACCCTCATCTCTACCACGGCAAACTCCACGAGCTCGACCGATCAGGTCACCAACTTCCAAGTCCGAATCCTCTTGTTAAAAGAAAGTTATAGTTACCTCGTGACCGACGAACTGCCTATCCCCTTTAAGCCGGGCATGTCGGTCTCGGTCGACATTCAGACGCAGCGCGAAGACAATGTCTGGTCACTGCCCCTTGAGGCTGTTACGACCCGAGGCGACTCTGCGGGGATGACTGTCGCCGCCAAAGCCTTGGAAGAGAACCGAAAGCCTATCGAGATGCTCTTTGTGGCGCGAGGCGACACGGCCTATGCCGTTCCCGTACAGACGGGGATACAAGACTCTCACTACATCCAAATCAAGACCCCGTTAGACGACTCGGCTCGGGTCATCGTCGCGCCCTACTCTGCCGTTTCTCGCGACTTGAGTGGAAAGTCTAAGATCCGCGCCTCAAAGCAAGAAAAGCGCTAATTGCAACCGAACATGGATCACTCTCCCTTACCGAGTTTCCTCGCCCTAGAAACCTCAGATGCCTATACCTCGGTGGCGCTCCTCCGCAGCGACGAGACCCTTTTTGTAAGAGAATCGACCGAGCATAACGACCACGCCGAGGTGCTCGACGTGATGATTCAAGAGGTGCTCGCCGAGGCGGCGCTCGACTTTCCTGACCTCGCCGCGATAGGCATTAGTCAAGGTCCGGGCTCTTACACAGGGTTGCGCATCGGTTATGCCACCGTTAAGGGGCTCTGTTTTGCCACGGGCTTGCCGATGATAGCCGTCCCCACGCTTGCGGCGCTCGCCGGTAAGATGGAGCGCTCTCTTGCGACGCCCCTTGAGGGGGAAAAGTGTTGCTTTGTGCCCATGATCGACGCGCGGCGGATGGAGGTTTATACCCAGACCTTTCTCCCTGGTCTACAGGCGACGACCGAGGCTTACCCGTGCATATTAGAGGAGACTTTACCCGTGCGCCCCGAGGGGCGACACGCCTATTATGCGGGCAGTGGGGCAGAGAAAGCACAACGCGTCCTAGACCCTAACGACTGGACCTACCTCCCCCTCCCCACCGTAAGGGCTCTAGACCTCCTCCCCATTTTGCAAGCTCGTTACCTGAGTCAGGTGTTTGAAGACATCGCCTATGCAGAGCCGTTGTATGTCAAAGAATTTGAGGCTACTCCTTCTAGCCGCACTCCTTTTCGCCCTCATCGCAAGGGTACAGGGGCAGACTAAGGCGTCGTCGCTCCCGTTTGCAGCGGGCGAGTATTTGCGTTACGATGTGCGCTATGCCTTTGCCAAGGGAGCTGAGGTGCTTTTTACCGTGGGCGACACACTCATGGATGGGCGTCGCTGTTATATACTCACCATTGACGGACAAACCACGGGGATGGTCGGGATGCTCTATCCCCTACACGACGTCTATCGCGCCTACACCGACCCGCGGACGCATTTACCGCTCCGCGCCGTACGGAGTGTGCAGGAACAGAGCTATCGAGACTACAAGGTTGACCTCTTTGACCGCACCTCGCGCTCAGACTCTACGATCGTTACGCGCGAGAATGGCAAACAGGTTGTCCTTCCCAAGCAGGTCTGTGACTTGGTCTCGCTCGGTTATGCATTGCGGGTAAAGCTCGCGCGGGAAACGATTGCGCGGGGGACGATCCTTTTCTTCCCGATTTACTTTAATGCAGAGTACATCCCTTTTTCGGTGCGCTGTGTAGGTGAGGAGGTGATCAAGACCAACTTTGGTAAGCGCCGTTGTTACAAGTTTGTGCC
>CALHZE010000278.1 GCA_938040915.1 uncultured Bacteroidia bacterium
CGAGGCGCGAAGATCCCGCGACAAGTAATGCGCAATCCCCAAACTGTAATAGAGATAAGGACTCTCGCCATACTCAGCAGAAAGCGACTCCAACGCAGCGATGGGGCGCGAATAATCAGGCGTTGCAACACTTTCCGGCTTCGATCCTCCACCACCCCCCAATGTCAACACCGACACCGCGGGGGTAGGCGCGAAACGGATTTGAGAGATCTCCGTCGTCGCCTCGACCACGCGTTTCAAAGGGTGTAACCAAGAGTGACGAGGGATCGAGTCGAGCAAAGCAAGCGCCGCCTCATAGTCGTGAGACTCGGCAAGCGAAATACTCCGAATCAGGTTGACTGTGTGCACATCCTTCACCGGAGGCAAAAGGTCTAAATCTATCCGTCGCGCCGTATCGGCCGAGGGAATCACAAAAGCAAAGAAGGGTGCACCCGCTACACTATCTGCTCGTCGCACGGGAAGCCACTCCGTGTAGACCTGCTCCTGCCCAACATGGATGCTCGCCAATGGCAACAACTCATCATAGTCGCGCAAAAAGGCGGGAATGACCAAATCAGAGGGCGTCGTAAAGTCATTTTCAAAGGCAATAAAACGCGAAAAGTTCGCTGCCGTGTCGCTCCACTTATCTCCTGCCCCTGCACGCTTATCGTCAGTATAACGCGACACGATGTGCTGCGCCGAGTCATAATCAGTCCGAGCACCAGCCCGATCTCCCAACTTAAGCCGGATATCTGCCCGCAGGTTGTAAGCACGCGCAAACTGCGGATAAAGTGCAATGGCATAAGAGAGCGCATCTGCCGCCTCGCGGTAACGTTTCGCCTCAGCATAAGTCACACCCGCATTATAACGGATAAAGACATTGCTCGGCGAAATCTGCGCCGCAGCCTCATAGTCTTTGAGCGCCGCCGCATAATCCCCCTTTTGGGCATACATAATAGCCCGATTGTAATATGCCAACGAACTGCGTGGCGCACAAGCAATCGCTTGCGAAATCGTTTGCAAGGCTTGCTTTTCACGCTTAAGGTCAAACTCGATTAAAGCTTTTATCAAGAGCGCTTGACCTGACTTAGGGGCTAATTCCAAGGCTTTATCAAGAGTTTCTAGCGCGAGGTCATTCTTGTGTTGCGCATAGAAAACGCGCGCGAGGTTTATGTGCGGTCCTGGAGAATAGGGGTTCGTCTGAGTCGCTTGCCGGTAATCTTGCAACGCCGTAAGCGTATCTCCCTTGAGAAGATAGGCTGTGCCTCGGTTAAGACGCGCATCCAGATGGTCTGGGTCGCGCTTGAGGGTTGCAGTAAAGTCCTCAATCGCCTCGGGGTACTCCTCTAAAAGAAAATGGGTCACACCGCGCATGTAACGAATGTCTCGCTCATTGGGGCGCAACTCCGCCGCCAAACGAATGTCGACCATCGCCGCAGCATGCTCGTCCAACTGATTGCGCACGGCGGCCCGCAAAACCAAAGCCTCCGTCATAAAGGGCTTACGTGTCAAAATATTGTCTAAGTCGACCTGGGCGCCACGCCAATCATCAAGCTGGTACTTACACAACGCGCGAAGGTAAAGCGCGATCTCATCCTCGCCCTGATATTCCAAAAAGACCGAAATCGCCCCCACTGCCCCAGCATAATCGCCACGCTCATAAAGCTTTTGCGTCTTCGCATAAAAGTAGTAACGGTTGAGCTGGGCGTTGGCACTCACCACAACCACAAAGAGGAAAAGCGAAAAGAATAGTCGGCGTAACACGATTGGCGTAAGTTAAAATCGGGGAGTGTTAATAGTAAATCGGTTAATAGTAAATACGATCCACGCGCTCATAAGAAGAGGGCACATCAAGACGATAGATACGACGGATACCCTCCACGCGATAGAGCGCCTGCATCAGATTCTTAAGTTCGTTGAGGTCATGCATATCAAAGGAGAGCACCCCCTGAAAATAGCGTCCGTCGCTACGCAAATCAGCTCGGGTGATGTTGATATTGATGTTCTGGTGGGTAAAGACGCTAAAGAGCTCGGTCAGGAGATTAGTACGGTCATCCCCACCCACGTAAATATGAGTAGGGTAGGTATTTTCTTTCCTAGACTCCCAATTGAAGTCGCGGCTCTGACCACCATGCTGAGCAAGATAATCGCGCGCGACCTCACGATTGGCTTTATGTACCCGAAGGACGTTTTCCCCAGCATCTGGGTCTAAAATCCCCACGACGTCAAGATCCCCTGGCAGGGCACAGCAACAGGGCGAGGTCACAAAATGATAGGGCTGACTTGCCGCCTTAACGGGCGCTGACGTCTCCGCAGGTGTGCCGCGAAAACGCTTGGCAATTTTACCACAACGAAGCTTCCGCTTTTGCCGCCTGATCGAGCTCCGAATCCTGTTCCGTAACAGCAACGGATCGATATTCCCTTCCAGCAATCCCCTACAAAGCTCTTGTTCCGTCTTGACGCCAAAAAGGGGCAAAAGAGCACTGACAATCTCTGCCGAATAGACCTCCTCGAGCCGGTTAAAGATCTCATCGAGCCGAAGACGCCCCTTCTCCGTAAGACGCGCCTCATTAGAGACAATCGCTTGGTCGATCGCGTTCCGCGCAAGAGGCGAAAAGACATACTTGCGCCAATTGGGGGTCGGGTACTGGGTGGGCGCTGTGATAATCTCTATTTCGTCACCCGCCTGAAGCTTGTAATCGAGTCCCACCAAGACCCCATTAACGCGCGCCGCAAGAGCCCGATTCCCAAGACTCTTGTCTTTCAAATAAGCAAAGTCTAAAACAAAAGAGCCGATCGGGAGCGCAAAGGGCTCAAGGATGCGCCGTTCTCCTTCTTCCGACTCAACAAGCTTGCGTTCGTAGACCGTCATCCGCGCCAAAAGATCAGTCGAAAAGCGCGCCATAAAGGCCGACGAACTCATCTC
>CALHZE010000279.1 GCA_938040915.1 uncultured Bacteroidia bacterium
GATACAGATCTCTATGTCTGGATGGGTCACTCGAGCGTTTTCCTCCAGCTCGACGGCAAGCGCTTTCTTTTTGACCCCGTGTTAACCTCTGAGTTGCCGGTCTCCCTCTTTATGAAGCCCTTTAAGGGAGCAGACCTTTATACGCCCGCCGACATTCCGCCAGTAGACTACTTGGTCATCACCCACGACCACTGGGATCACCTCGACTATGGGACGGTGCGCGACCTCCGCACTCGCGTAGGGGAGGTTATTTGCGGCTTAGGGATGGGGGAGGACTTTGAGTTCTGGGGCTATCGCCCTGAGCAAATCCACGAGATGGTGTGGGACGACTCGCTTGCCCTGACCTCAGGGCTCACCATCCATTGCCTCACCTCGCGCCACTTCTCTGGGCGTCTTTTTTCGCGCAACAAGACCCTCTGGGCGTCGTACCTCATCGATGGCTCGAAGCGTCTTTTTGTTTCTGGTGATGGGGGCTATGGCGCGCGTTTTGTCGAGTTTGGCAAGCGCTTTCCCAACATAGACCTAGCCTTTATGGAGAATGGTCAGTATAGTGAGCAGTGGCGCTACAACCACCTCCTTCCTCACAAGCTGGTGCAAGCGATTGACGAGCTCGCGCCGCGTCGCGTGATGAGCTACCACAACTCAAAGTTTGCCCTTGCACCCCACCCGTGGCATGAACCCCTTGATAGTCTCTCGCACAACGCCGAGGGTAAACCGTGGGAGCTTCTCACGCCCCGCATCGGCGAGGTGGTTTACCTCGACTCGACACAGACCTTTGAGAAGTGGTGGCGCGCCCTCACGCCCGACGCGCCGTGTCCGAAGGGTGAGTGAGGCACTCACGCCCCGCGGGCGTGCCTTTGTGTGATAATCTTTCCCCCCCCGAATGCTCTTTGTACGGACGCCCGTCGTGTGCGTCCGTTTCTTTTTGCGCGCCTTAGCGCCGCCGGCTGCGTAGGACTCGCTCGTCGCCCCCCCGCCGTCCGCGTAGGACCGCTTGTCGCCCGCACGGGCCGTCCGCCCTTAGGACCCCGCATGGGGGGCGCGCTCTTAGCGCCGCTAGTTTCCGAAATATCTCTACCTTAGTACCGTTCTAAATATACTCTACAAGAGAATGACCTTATTTGATTTCGGAGTGGGAGCGACGCAAACCCCCATGATGAAACAATACAACGAGATGAAAGCGCAGTATCCCGACGCGCTACTTCTCTTCCGCATGGGCGACTTCTACGAATCGTTTAACGAAGACGCCATCGAGGTCGCCGGCATCCTCGGCATTACTCTCACCAAACGCTCGCACGGAGCGGCCTCGGAAATGGATCTCGCGGGCTTCCCCTACCACGCTCTCGACGTCTACCTCCCCAAACTCATTCGCGCCGGAAAGCGCATCGCCATCTGCGAACAACTCGAAAACCCCAAGCTCACCAAAAAGCTCGTCAAACGTGGCGTCATCGAGGTCATCACCCCAGGCGTGGTCACTGACGAGAGCGTGCTCTCGCACGCACAAAACAACTACCTCGCAGCCCTCTACCTCCAGGGCCACCAGTTGGGGCTTGCGTGGGTCGACATTTCGACCGGCGAGTTCTATATAGCCGAGGGAAACAACGCCTATATCGACCGCCTTTTGGCCAACTTCGCACCTAGCGAGCTCCTTGTCGCACACGGACAGTTCGCTGCTCTGCTAGCCGACTTTTGCAACCGCTACTACATCACCAAAACCGACGACTGGGCCTTTGCTCTTCCTGACGCCACCGACCGAATCCTTAAACAGTTTGACACCCAAACCTTGCGCGGGCTTGGCATCGAGCATTTTACCCTCGGCATTAGCGCCGCCGGCGCCACCCTCGCCTCCCTAGTCCTCACCAAACACTCTGCTCTCTCTCATATCACCCACATCACCCGTATCGAGGAAGATCGCTACCTCTGGCTCGACCGTTTCACCCTCCGCCACCTCGAGATCTTTACCCCCACTGGCGAGGGCGGCAGAACCCTTGTCGCCACCATTGACCACACCCACACCCCCATGGGCGGACGCCTCCTACGGCGTTGGCTCGCCATGCCTCTCAAAGAGATCGACCCCATCGTCGCACGACACGACATCGTCGAGACCTCCGTAACCCACCCCTCCGAGCTGCAGCAGCCCAACGAGCTCTT
>CALHZE010000280.1 GCA_938040915.1 uncultured Bacteroidia bacterium
CACGAGCCAATGCGCGAGCCACGGGTAAATCACCCACACAACGCGCACAGGGGGCGAATGCCGGCTGATCGCACAGAGGAATGGGGTAATATATCATCGAGGCAATGTTGCGTGCCTGAAGGTGCTCTTTTAGCGCGTCGCGCCTCCCGTCTAAGACCCGCAGCGTGTATTGGTGGTAGGTGCGTCCCTCGGTAAGCGTCGGCAATACGATGCCGGCGAGGTCGTTTAAGGCTTGGGAGTAGTCTGCCGCCATGTCGGCTCTTTTGGCTAAAAAGGCGTCTAGGTGGCGGAGCTTTACACGCAGGAGCGCGGCTTGTAGGGTATCGAGGCGGGAGTTGCAACCGAGGCACTCGTGGGAGTATTTCGTGCGTTGTCCGTGGTTGGCGATCATGCGCAAGCGGGCAGCGCGCTCAGGGTCACTTGTCATAAGCGCCCCGCCATCCCCATAAGCCCCGAGGTTCTTTGTGGGGAAGAATGAGGTGCAACTGATGTCGCCCAACGTTCCCACCTTGACCCACTTCCCCTCGACGAGGTCGTTAGCGCCGAGCGACTGGGCGTTGTCTTCAATCACCGCGAGGTGGTGGGCACGAGCCCATGGCAAGATACGCGCCATGTCGGCACTTTGCCCAAAGAGGTGCACGGGCATGATTGCCTTGACACGCGGGGAGAGCGCCGCCTGCAGCTGGTCGGGGTCAAGGTTACACGTCGCGGGGTCAACGTCTACGAAGACAGGGGTAAGCCCCAAGAGCAACACGACCTCGGCGGTCGCCGCATAAGTAAAGGCGGGGACAATCACCTCGTCGCCAGCACGCAAACCGCACGACATCAGGGCTATCTGCAACGCATCCGTGCCGTTACCACAGGGGATGACCTCTACGGGCTGCCCTTCGGGGGTACGCATATACGCCCCAAGCTCGGTGGCAAAGAGGGCGACCTCCTCCCCTTGAATGAAGTGCCCGTGGGCGAGCACTTGTGCCATAGCGGCTTGTATTTCTGGTAGATAGGCGGCATCCTGTGCCACGAGGTCGACCATTGCGATGGGCTCTCTTTCCATACCTTAGTCTGTTGTTAACGGCGCAAACGTGAGACAAGCCCCCCGAGGACAAGTAACACTACGGCGAAATAAGCGATACGCCCGAGATAGTCGCCCCACTGCACATAGAAGGTCCGTACGGTCTGCGGATAGACCTCCGCACGAAAGGCGTCTTGCACCCACCAGCCCCTTCGCTCGGTAACACGCCCCGCGGGGTCTATGATGCCCGAAATGCCCGTATTGGCAGAGCGGACAAGCCATCGCCGCGTCTCGATGGCGCGAAGCTTCGCATAGTTGAAGTGGTTACGGTGTCCAGGCGTATTGCCCCACCAGCCGTCGTTGGTTATTACGGCGAGGAGGTTCGCCCCATTGCGCACATAGCCGGTACAGAAGTCGCCAAAGACCGACTCGTAGCAGATGATAGGGGCTACCCCTACCGAGTCGCGTGTCCAAAAGACCGAGCGGTCGGGCTGTGTCCCAAGGACGCCGACCATCCCCCCGAGGTCAATGCTAATATGGTCTAGGAAGCGAAACAACTGGGGATAGGGCATCATCTCGACGCCCACCACGAGCTTCGACTTGTAATAGTAGGCAGGGTTGTGGAGCGAGTCGCTGAACCAAAGCGCCGCGTTGTAAGCGTCATACCACCCTTGGTGGTCTGGGAGTGCGCGGGCAGTAGGGGTAGGGGCGTCAATGGTGTCATAGAAGCGCAGGAGCGTCCCACCGACCAAGATGTGACACTGTGGGTACTTCCCCACAAACGAGCGCAGGAGGGAAAGTTGGGTACTCTCGCCGAGTTGTTGTAACCAGATAGCCGAGGGGATAGCCGTTTCGGGCATCGCGATGAGGCGCGTTGCGGGCGTGATTTTACCTTGCGCGAGGGAGAGCATCCGCTCGATCTGTTCGACGTCAGTCAAGCCACCGAACTTTTCACGCCAAGGGTCTACGTTGG
>CALHZE010000281.1 GCA_938040915.1 uncultured Bacteroidia bacterium
TACAATAGATACCATCCCTGAAACCTCGCCCGTGATCGCCCCACCCAAAAGACCCACAACCATACTCATGAGCGTCAAGATTGGGAAAAAAACAAGCGCCGCAACCAATTTCGGAAGCACGAGGTAGGCCGCCGAATTGATCCCCATCACATTCAGTGCATCAATCTGCTCCGTTATGCGCATCGAACCGATCTCTGAGGCTATACTCCCCCCCACTTTCCCCGCAAGCAGGAGCGCCGTCAGGGTCGAGCTAAACTCCAATAACAGTACGTCACGCGTACCCAACCCCACAAGGTATTTCGGCAACATCGGGTGATTGAGATTGATCGCCCCCTCCAGCGCAATCACCCCGCCTACAAAAAACGAACTCAGTAACACCAGCGAGACCGAGCTCATCACCAGCTCCCACACGTCGCGCAATAGACGCTGGCTAAAAACGCGCCACGACCCAGGGTAGTGACAGACGGCACGCAAAAAAAGCACATAACGACCCAACGTATCGAGCGGGCGAAGTAACCTCATTTTCATTTGCTAGCAAAGGTATAAAGAACCGCGTTAGTGGAGACTACACCACAAATATGCCGAGCGTATCGCTATAGCGTTGATAATTTGACTACTGCTGTGGACTTGGAAAAATCTGCTACAGACGTATTTCGTAAGCGAAAGCAAGCTAATAGCTCCGCCCGCCCTTCCCCCGTTTTCCCATTTCCTTCGTACCTTTCCCCTGTCAATCTTTAGCTCACAAGACGTCATGCGCATCATTATTGACCAAGCCATCCCATTCCTACACGGACTCTTAGAACCATACGGCGAAGTGCTCTATCTCCCCGCCGCTGACATTACCGCCGAACGTTGTCATGACGCTACCATCCTCCTTATCCGCACTCGCACCAAGTGTGACGCACACCTCCTCGAGGGCTCTTCCGTGCGCCTCATCGCCACCGCGACCATCGGCACCGATCATATCGACCTCCCTTACTGCCAAGCACACGGCATCACTGTTGCCAATGCGCCAGGCTCTAATGCATGGGGTGTCGTGCAGTGGGTTGTCTCGGTGCTGGCACAAATCAATCAGAGTGCCGACTTTATGGTCTCCGAACGCTCGGTGGGCATCGTGGGCTGTGGCGCGGTCGGCGAACGGGTCGCGCAACTCCTCGAGCTCTTCGGCGTCTCCGTTCTCCGTTGTGACCCCTTTCTTGAAAAAAAAGACCCTTTCCGTTACGTATCGCTTGCGCGCATCGCACGCGAATGTGCTATCATTACCCTCCACACCCCTCTCACTTTTGACGGTCCACACCCGACACACCACCTCATCGATCGCGCATTCCTTCACTCCCTCAAACATCGTGCTTATATCCTACACGCGGCGCGTGGCGGCGTTGTTGACGATGCCGAGCTTTACCTAGCCCTTCAATACAAACACATAGCGGGTTATTACTTAGACGTTTACGAGGAAGAAACAACAGGCAATCTTGACTTCTCCCTACTCGAGGCCGCTAAGCTCGCCACCCCCCACATCGCCGGCTATAGTGTCGAAGGAAAATATGCCGCCTCGCAAGCCGTCATTGCCGCAGTGGCGCAATTCCTAGGGGGAGAGATCCCCTTCCCACCCCTCGAAGGCGAGACTAGCACCCATCCCACCCTCCCCGGCTTTTCGCTCTGGGAACTTGCCCGCACGTATGACATCGCTCGTGACTCGCGTGCCCTGAAAGCCGCACCCCAGCAACTGGAACGCTTGCGCACCGACTATGTCTATCGACACGACTATCGACACTTCCATTTTGCCAACCCTGCTCTCGAGGCGCTCGTCAAAGCTTAGTGCCTGTTTAGAAATTCCTAAAGGTGGAATTTGAGTGGAAGATAAAAGTTTATTGAGATAAAACAGTGGAACTCATATAAAATACCCTCCCCACGAGGCGCATCTTTCCTAAAGCAAAGTACCTAGCGCATACCTAGCGCATACCTAGCGTGTACCTAGCACGCACCTAGCACGCACCTAGCACGCACCGTTCCCTTCGAAACAGCATCAACAGAGAAAGAGGATATTAAGAAAACCATAAACAGACTTCTCGTCCCCTCACGCACCCCGAAATGACTTCGCTCCCTGCAACGCTATTCCCACCTTTTTACTTACTTTTGTTGTCACATTGTGGCCTCATAGTTCAACGGATAGAACAAAAGTTTCCTAAACTTTAGATCCAGGTTCGATTCCTGGTGGGGCTACCCATTGCGAGCACAACAACCCTGTACCACAAGCTTTTAATAACGACGGAGATGAAAGATTTTATTGCCGAACTCGAGTGGCGCGGGATGCTCCACAATACTACCCCCGGCGCGGCGGCACACATCAATCAAGCCTCACGTCTGGGATATGTGGGCATCGACCCGACCGCAGACTCCCTACACATTGGGCACTTGGTCTCGGTCATGATCCTCCGCCATTTCCAGCAGTGTGGACACACCCCCGTTGTGCTCGTCGGCGGAGCGACTGGCATGATCGGCGACCCCTCAGGAAGGTCGCAAGAGCGTAACCTACTCAGCGAGGCGGAAATAGCACACAATCTCGAGGGGCTCAAAAAGCAACTCGCTACGCTGCTCGATTTTAACCCCGACCACCCCAACCACGCCCGCCTCGTCTATAACTATGACTGGATGAAGGACTACTCCTTCATCTCCTTCATACGCGATATCGGCAAGCACATCACCGTCAACTACATGATGGCGAAAGACTCGGTCAAGCGACGCTTCGAACCCTCCGAAGATACCGAGGGGCTCTCCTTTACCGAGTTCTCTTATCAGCTGATTCAAGCCACCGACTTCCTCACCCTTCACCGCGATCTCGGGCTTTCACTCCAGATGGGGGGCTCTGATCAGTGGGGCAATATGACCACAGGCGTCGAGCTCATCCGCCGTATCGAGGGGCACGAGGCACACTGCATCACCTGCCCGCTGATAAAAAAGTCTGACGGGCGAAAGTTCGGTAAAAGCGAGAATGGAAACATCTGGCTCGACCCCAAACGCACGTCCCCATACCGTTTCTATCAGTTCTGGCTTAACACCGGTGACGAGGAAGCCGAACGATACATCAAGATATTCACATCGCTCGACCGCCAGACAATCGAAACTCTCGTTGAGG
>CALHZE010000282.1 GCA_938040915.1 uncultured Bacteroidia bacterium
GCGAATTGCGGGTGTAGCACGCTACACCCCTACGGGGGAATGGGGATCTGTGTTTCTCTACCCTTTTGTAACTTTCTGACGCCTTTTCCGTCTTACGGGCAAATTACCAAGTTCGAACCCATGGGGCGATGACGACTCAAGAATATAATGACTGCGTAGACCAACATGCCGATGGGCTCTATCGCTTTGCTCTTCGCTTGATGGACAATCGGGTCGTAGCAGAAGATTTGGTACAGGAGGCTTTCACGCGCCTTTGGGAAAAACGCCTCGGGGTCAAGGCGAGCGGCGCACGCGCTTATCTCTTTACGACCCTCTATAACGCCTCGGTCGATATCATCCGTTCGACGCGCCCGCAGGTGGATGTCGAGGAGGTGCGTACGGCTACCTACCAACAACCTACGTTTGACATCCAAGAACGACTCAACCGAGGGTTGGCGCTCTTGCCCGAGGTGCAACGCACGGTGATCTTGCTCAGAGACTATGAGGGGTACAACTATGCGGAGATCGGGGAGATTGCCCATCTTTCAGAGGCTCAGGTCAAGGTCTATATTCACAGGGCGCGACAGTTTTTGCGTAACTATTTGGGCGATTTAGAGGAGTTGATAGGATGACCCACGCACACCATAACCCGACCGAGGCGCTTCTCGAGCGTTTGCGCTCAGGTAACCTGAGTGCAGAGGAGGCGCTCGCGCTCAACGACGCGCTGGAGCATCTGGAAGAGGAGGAGACGCCGACGCTTGCTCCCACAGACGAGGCGTCAAGTGCTGGCGCTACCCCAAGTTTCAAAATGCGTCTTAAGCGCCCAGTGCACGAACAGACGCCCCTCTCTGCCTTCGAACGCCTCTGTTATAAAGAGCTGGAGGGCGAACTTGCCGATGCCGAACGGCAGGAGTTGGACGATATTACCACGCGCTATCCGCATTATGCACAACAGCGGGAGGCGATCCTCCGTACGAAGCTGGTCGTGCCTACCGAGATTGTCTATCCCTATAAGGAACGTTTGAAACATACCCCCACGTCGGTTGCGTGGCGTCCGTTGCTGTGGAAGGGGTTGAGCGTGGCGGCGTGCCTCTTCTTTGTATTGTGGATAGGGGTGCAGCAGTTAGATCGACCTCTTGTGCCTATCGCTGACGCCGCCCGTTGCCTCCGCACCGAGACGCCGATTGACCATCAGGAAGCGGCGTTACACTCACATCTGGATGTGACCCTAGGAGGGAGGGAAAATGAAATACCCCAACCCTCTGTTGCAGAAGTATCTACAGGGCATCCGGATAAAATCGCTACTGACAATCAACCGGTGCTGGCGCATCAGGTCGAGCCCCAACAAACAAAACACGAGCCTGTGGACAATGAGCGGCTCGCTCCCCTCCCCTCGCTCGCCGTAAACGCTTACGCGACAGAGAGGCTCTTAGCCTTAGAGAGTCGAGACCCGATGCCTGAGCTCTACCACGATTGGGAGGCGATCGCCGCCGAGGAGGAGGTTGAGGCTTTTGAAAACGAGGTTAAAAGCTTTCAGCGGCAACTCCGTCCCGAGCGTCCGTTACGCACCATCTTTTTAGACTATGTTGTGCAACTCGCTTCGCGTTAGGTGCGAGGCTTCTTTCCGTTCGTTTCCTCGTGGTGTTTCTGCAGATTGTCGTAACTTCGTTTCAAGTATATCTAATACGCGAGACAGAGAATGTTAAGATGGTTCGGACTGCTGTTGGTGAGTTTGTTGCTCTTCTCTTGCACAGACTCTAAAGAAATAGAGGGGGAGGGGTTGGAAGATTTTACCCCCGACGAACGCAAAGAGGCCAACACGGCGGGGAGTGTGGTTTACCTTACCAAGGTGGAAAGAGAGGTCTTCTTCTATCTCAATTTGGCGCGACGTCACCCTGCCAAGTTTGTAGAATCCTTTCTGAAAGACTATGAGGGCGCGCCCGGTTATCGCAAGGGTTATGCGTTTGACGAGCGCAAGGCGTCGCTTATCAGGCAGCTGAAAAAACAGAAAAAGCTCGCATTGGTAGAACCCTCCGACGAACTCTTTCGTCTGGCAGAGTGCTTTGCCGTAGCGCAAGGGGCGTCGGGGTACACGGGGCATGGGCGTAACGGCACGGGGTGTGACTTAGGCTATCATGCCGAGTGTTGTGATTATGGCAACTATGACTCGGGGCTCTACGTCATCCTCGAGCTCTTGATTGACAGTGGGGAGGGAAATGCGGAGCTTGGCCATCGGAAGATCCTCCTTGCCGACTATCGGTATATGGGGGTTGCCCAGCGAAACCACAAACGTTTTGGCAAGGTTGCCGTCCTTGACTTTTGGACACGAAAGGGGGGGGCGTGGCGATAATAACGCGAGTAGTTTCGAACGAAAATAAAGTGCTACCTTTGCCGCGGAAGTTGATTGATCGTGAGGCCCCGTAGTTCAGCTGAATAGAACGTCAGATTCCGGTTCTGAAGGTCGTGGGTTTGAATCCCGCCGGGGTCACAATTTCATTAGAAGGGTAGTTCGTACATGCGTCGAGTGCTTAAGTTTTCTAGTTTCATCGCGAGTGTGGTGATGGTGAGTGCCTCGCTCGTGGGGTGTTCTGACAATGAGCCTAAGCAGGCTATCGTCCCTGGCTCGCCAGAAGATACGGCGGAGAACGCGATTAAGAATTACGATTTTAAGAAACTAAGCTATGCCCTCGGGGTGTCGGCAGGGCAGTATATCGTCAACGAAGATATACGTCTCCGTGAGGACGAGTTCCTCCGCGGTCTCCGCGATCAGATTAAGGGTAGCCCTGAGCTGAGCGACGACGAGGTGCAAGACGTGATGCGTTCGTATGCTATGGTACACATGGAGGCGAAAGCATCACAGGCGCGCGCTAAGGAAACGGCTTATATGGATTCGGTGGCAAAGCTCGATGGGGTCGTGCGTGATTCCACGGGGCTTTGTTACAAGATCCTCGAAGAGGGTACGGGCGTGAACCCGCGCGACACCAGCATGGTGCTTATGCACTATAAGGTTTGCACGGTCGACGGGAAGCTGATCGATGCCACTGCAGAAGACCCGATCGTGTTAGACCTTAAGCGCGTCATCCCAGGGTGGACAATCGGTATCCCGAAACTCAAGGAGGGGGGGAAGGCTACGTTATATATACCCTCTCATTTGGCGTATGGTGCTTCGGGGCGTGACCCGATACCCGCTAATGCTACGTTGATCTTTGACGTGGAGCTGGTGAAGGTCGTATCGCGTGCTGAGGCAGAGGAATACGCTAAGAAGATGCAGAAAGCTAACGTAAAGTAAAGATGGCAGAGATCCTTTCTATTGTAGGTCGTTTGGTGTCGATACTCCCGAAGGCAGAAGGCGAGGGGGCGAATGGGCATTGGGTGCGTCAGCCTTTTGTGGTCGAGGTGCGGGAAAACAACTATGTTACGAGCGTCTGCTTTGAGGCATGGGGAGACACGGCGAATGTCTTGGCTGCCTTTAATGTGAACGATATGATCAGTGTTGCGTTCCGCCCCTCGTCGCGAGAATATAATGGTCGTTGGTACACGAGTTTGCGCGCGTGGCGTATCGTGAGCGCTTCGGCAGAGGGGGCGGATTCGCAGCCGGCGAACACCGCGGTTGACCCAGAGTCGACGGTGACGCACGTCGACACGACTCCCAAAGAGTCGCCTTCGCAGGAAGTTGCGTCTGACTCAGGTTCTGACGAGCTCCCGTTCTAACCCGATTGTTTTGTACAGAGTTTTATATGTTTTTATACCAGGGAGCTTATGGGGTTAGCGCCTCCAAGCTCCTTTCTTTTTTATTGAGCTTTGCTCTGCTGGTCGCTTTTCTACCGAGTTGTGTGGGAAAGTTAGACAACACCCCCTCTACGGGCGACATCCGCTTTTCTATTGATACGGTGAGGTTTGACAGTGTGTTTGTGGCAGAGGTGTCGCCGACGCGGATTGTCCGTATCCATAACCTCGCTTCACACCCCATCATTTTGCCTCGCTTGCACCTTCGCGGGGGAGAGGAAAGTCCGTTTACTCTCCTTGTGGATGGGCGTGCGGTGCGCGAGGCAGAGGCGTTGCGCATTGAGACGCAAGACAGCTTGACGATTTTGGCACGCCTCCGTTCGGAGTCAACGACGCTGACGAGTGAGCTTCTCGAAGATGAGATCGTCGTCGGGCTACGCGATGGTGCCTCGCGTTCTATCCATTTGTTCGCAAACGGGCTGGCGCATAACGACGTGGACGACAACGACCTCGATCGTCTGGAAGACTTCCTGCAGGCTTTGCCCAAAACGCCTCTTTTGATTAAGCGCCCGTTGGAGATCCCCAAAGGGAAAACATTGCATATCCCTGCGGGGATGAGTCTCTATTTTCGTCCCGAGGCTTCGTTGCGGGTATATGGTTCGCTCGTCATTGAGGGGACGCCAGAAGAGCGAGTCCTCTTGGCTGGGGCACGCCTCGACACAGCTTATAAACATACCCCTGGACAATGGCTGGGGGTAACGCTCATGCCAGGGAGTGGTCCGCACCGCATTAAGAATGTGACCGTGCGCACGGCGGTCACCGCACTCCGAGCCGACTCGGTGCAACGTCTCAGCACGATAGAGAATACCATCGTGACGGGCTCAAGTAAAGACGCAATGGTGTTCAAACGCTCTAATTTCTTGCTGCGAGGTTGCATCGTGGTGCAGAACTCGGGCGCGGCACTCGTCATGAGGGGGAGTCGTATCTCGTTAATACACTGCTCAATGAGCGGAGCTACGCGTTTCGGGCAGCCTCGTTATGCCCCCCTCGTCGTTATGGAAAAGCCGCAGGAAGGGGAACGGAACGAGCTCTCGGTGATTAACTCGATTGTCTGGGGGAGTTATGACACCGAGTTCCGTTCGTATGACAAAGCGCGGCTCGGTGTCGAGATTGTCACTTGCACATACTCTCTCTTGAAATGGGGCGACACGCGCCCCGCAACGGCAGAGCGTTGGGAGGGTGTGATTTATCGAAACCCGCACTGGGAAAACCCTTTGAAGCAGAATCTGGAACTGAAAGCCTCTTCGCCCGCACGAGGTGCGGCACTCGCCTTGGAAGACGCCTACCTTACTGATCTAAAGGGGCGTACGCGTCTTCACGCAGATGGCACGGTGGATATGGGGGCGCTCGTGTGGCGAAGCCGCGAGTAAGCGGAGTGTGCCGTTGGGATGGCTGTGATACGCGTAGGGGTCGAGGCATTTCTCAATTTGACGGGGGCTGGCACGGTGGTTGATGTCCGTTCGCCCAGCGAGTTCCTTCACGCTCACATCCCAGGGGCGGTAAATGTGCCGCTTTTTAGCGATGCTGAGCGGGCAGATATCGGGACGCTTTACACCCACGTGTCGCGCGAGGCGGCAATCACGCGTGGCTTCGAATACTTGAACGGTCGTTTGGAGTCTCTCCGCCAGGCGTTACTTCGTACGGCGCGGTGTGGCGCGGTGCGTTTACACTGTTGGCGCGGCGGGATGCGCTCAGAGAGTGTCGCGTGGCTTGCGGAGCGCTCGGGACTCACGGCTTATCTCTTAGATGGGGGGTATAAGGCGTTCCGCACATACACGCTAGAGCGCTTTTCGTGCCCAGTGCCCATTATCGTCTTGGCTGGGATGACGGGGGCAGGCAAGACCGAGGTCTTGGCAGAGTTGGCACACTTGGGCGAGCAGGTGATTGACCTCGAGGCGCTGGCACACCACAAGGGGTCAGCGTTTGGTTGGCTGGGCGAGTTGCCGCAACCCTCGACAGAACAGTTTGAGAACGAGCTCGTTTGTGCTTTACGGCGACTCGCGCCTCACCGGCGTCTTTGGCTGGAGGACGAGAGTCGGAACATTGGTCGGGTGCTCCTCCCCGCGACTTTTTTTGAACAAATGACCGCAGCGCCGCGCGTGGTATTAGAAACGCCGTTTACTGAGCGTTGCGAACGTCTTACTCGCGTTTATGCGCAGCACCCCGCCGAAGACCTCGTGGTCTGTATCGAGAAAATCCGCAAGCGCCTCGGAGGCGACAATGCCAATGAGTGTATTGCGCTCATCCGTGGTGGCGCACTCCGTGAAGCCGTCGAGCGGGTCTTGCTCTATTACGACAAACGTTATGCATACGGGATAGAGAGTAAGTCTCAGATTCTCTGTCGACTCACCCCCTCCTCCCCTGCCCCACGCGAGGTAGCGCAAGAGCTTCTGACGAGGCTCTTATGACCCCCCCCGCAAGCGCTGTTCCACGTGGAACACCCGACCGACCCCGTCCATACCACACACACGAAGTTATGTCTTATACCAACCGTCTCTTGCTCATTGATGGCTATGCACTCATCTACCGGTCGCACTATGCCATGAGTACCAATCCGTTGCTCACCTCTAAGGGGGAAAATACCTCGGCTGCGTTCGGCTTCCTGCGGACGTTGATGGATTGCGTCGAGCAGTTTCAGCCCACGCACCTCGGGGTGGCTTTTGACTTGGGGGGAAAGACTTTTCGGCACGAGCTCGCTCCAGACTATAAGGCGAACCGCCCCCCTACCCCACCCGAGGTGAAGTTCGGGGTTGAGGTGGTGAGAAAGTTTCTAGAAACGCTCCATGTTACCGAGCTGTGGGCAGAAGGCTATGAAGCAGACGATGTCGTCGGCTCGATCGCTGCCCACTTTGCAAGCGAGGAAACGCTGGTGCAAATTTATTCCCCCGACAAGGACTTTCAACAGCTCCTCGCGCCCCACGTCCAGCTCCTGCGTCCTAAGAGTATGAGCAGCGGGCTTGTGGTCGTCACCGAGGCAGACCTGCTGGAAAAGTATAAGATAAAATCGCCGCGACAGTTTATTGATATCCTTGCCCTCTGGGGCGATAAGGTTGATAACGTCCCTGGCGTCCCCGGCATCGGGGAGAAGCGTGCCGCGGCACTCGTCTCAGAGTATGGGGGCATCGAGTACATCCTCGGCAATAGCGCGAGGTTTACCAAACATTTGGCAGAGACTTTGGCACAGAACACCGCGCAACTTATGCGATCGCTGGAGTTGGTGCGCATCCGTCTCGATGCGCCTTTTCCGGCAGAGTTAGGGTGTTACCAGATAGCAAGCGACGTCTCAGCAGAGGCACTGCGCGCCCTCAACGACCAGTATGAGTTCCGAGCTCTTGGCGAGCGACTCGTCCGGTGCTTTGCTAAGGGGCAGGAAACTGCTAAAATCGTTACGTTAGACGCTTTTTGCAATGACGTAAAGACACTTGCCTCGAAAGAAGATTTTGACGCCTTCTGTGTCGAAATAACGGGTATTGCAGATGCCTACTCGCTTGTGCTCGCGCCCGAGGGGCATGCCCTTGCCTATCAAAAGGGGGAGGCGCTTGTCGTGCGGGGGTTTGCTGCCCAAAGCTTTGACGAATGGTCGTTGCCGTGGCGTGAGGCGCTTACTGCTCTTTTTGAGCGCGCGGGGCTCACCTGTTATGGCTATGACCTGAAAGAGCAGTTTCACGAGCTGGCGCGCCAAAATATACCGCATCCGCGGGGCGTCTTAGCCGATACGCTCATTGCGCACTATCTTCTTGCGCCCGAACGTGGGCATGAGCTCGAGGCGATCGTCTTGCAGGAGTTTCATTACCGCTTACAGACCGAAGGCGATGTCGTGTCTATGCTCCGAGAGCAGGCGGTTTTTCTTTACCGATTGGGTGAGCGTTTTGCCGAACGAGTCGAAGTTACTGGGCTCGGGCGTATCTACCACGAGTTGGAAATGCCACTCCTCCCTGTCCTCTTTGAGATGGAGGCGGCAGGGGTCGCTGTCGACACCTCGGTGCTCGAGTCGTTACACCAAGTCCTGCAAATCGATTTAGACACCCTTGAGGCGAGCATCCGTGCCGTGGCTCATGACCCCACGCTCAAGGTCTCCTCGCCTAAGCAAATTGGGGAGTTCCTGTTCAAAGAACTCCGTATTGCCGAGAAGCCGAAGAAGACCCCCACGGGACAGTATAACACTTCGGAACAGGAGCTGGCAAAATATAGCGAAGCCCACCCCGTGGTGAATGACATCTTAGCCTATCGTGAGACGGCAAAGCTCCTTTCTACCTATATCGATGCGCTCCCCAAGCTGGTCGATCCGGCGACGCACCTGATTCACGCGTCATTTAACCAAGCGGTAGCCTCCACGGGGCGACTTAGCTCGAGCAACCCCAATTTGCAGAATATCCCCGTGCGGACCGAGGTGGGGCGTAAGATCCGCTCTGCCTTCGTCTCCCGTTTTGGCAAAGAGGGAGTACTGCTTTCGGCAGACTATTCGCAGATCGAGCTTAGGGTTCTTGCGCACATGGCGGGCGACGAACACATGATAGCGGCCTTTAATGGCGGACAAGACATCCATGCGGCCACGGCGGCGCGCGTCAACGGGGTGGCGTTAGAAGAGGTCTCTAAAGAGATGCGCGAACGTGCCAAACGAGTGAATTTCGGGATTGTCTATGGGATTAGCGCTTTCGGCCTCGCTAACCAGCTCGGCATCCCCGCGCCCGAGGCGGCGGCCTTCATGAAGAGTTATTTTGCTCTCTACCCGACGATTGAAACTTTTATGCGCGAGACCATTGCGGCGGGGCGTCGTAACGGTTATGTGCAGACGTTGTGGGGGCGTCGTCGCTATTTGTCTGACTTGCGTGCTGACAACCAGAATGTGCGGGCGGCTGCCGAACGGATGGCGATCAACATGCCCATTCAGGGGACGGCGGCTGATATTATCAAGGCAGCAATGGTGCAGATTGCGGGGATGCTGCACGACCGCGGTTTCCGAGCCTTGCTCACGACGCAGGTGCACGACGAATTGATCTTTGACGTCCCGCGCGAGGAGCTTGAGGCACTACACCCCCTTGTGAAAGAGACCATGGAGCGGGTGATGGTGCTCAGCGTCCCCCTTGTGGTGGATGTGGCGACTGGCGACAACTGGGGGGCTCTGTAGTACTGTGTGTGGGGGGGCGAGGCTCGTCTTTGCCCTAATCGCTCCGTCTTGTCAGATTCTCTAATGCATAGAGTGGAAGGATCTCAACTTGGGGAAGCGCACCGAAGTTCTCTAACGAGCTCCGTATGCCGTGGGCGAGCTTCTTCTCTTGCATAAACTGATACAGGCTTTTCATTGAGCCCGACGTCCCCGCCTTAATCTCAAGGGGAAGGACGCCCCCTGCCCGTTCGAGAAGGTAGTCTATTTCGGCTTGTGACCCGCGCTCGAGGCTTTGCCAATAGTAGAGTGTCGGGCGTATTGTTGGGCTTTGGTATTTTAGCAGCTCCAACCCTGCGACCATCTCGGTGATGTGCCCTTTGTTGACGAGCTCGGTGGCTGTCGCGACGACGAGCTGTTGTGAAAGCGACGAGGGGCTTGAGTCGTGCTTTAGCCCTAAAAGGCAGAGAAGTAGCCCACTGTCTAGGAACAGATATTTTACAAACTTCTCGTTGACCTCTGCCCCTAGTGGAATGCCATTGCCCGCACTGCGCACCACGGGGATGACGAGCCCTGCCATGGTCAACAACCCGAGCGCCTCTTTAACCTTTTCGCTGCGATAGCCCCCCTCGACTTGACTGTAGACGAACTTGTTCCCTGCCTGTAAGCCTACGCTGTGAAGGGTCTGGCGTAATAAGGCAGGATCGGCTCGTCGCTTGTATTTTGAGAAGTCATCTTCGTAAGATTGGGCAATGTCGTCCAACACTTGCTGGCAGGCAACATAATCGCCTTGTGTGACCCACTCGTGTACGGCTTCTGGCATCCCCCCTACTAGGAGATAGGTGCGAAATGTCTCGACGAGCTGCGTATGTAGGGCGTCGAATAGCGGCGAGGCGGATGTTGCCTCACGCTTTGCAGTCAGCCATGCCGAGCGACCCGTAGCGTTGAGGAATTCGTTAAATGACATCGGGTACATGAAGAGGGAGCGGATGCGCCCTACGCCAAACGAACTCAGTTCCTGTAGTGCAAATTCGAGCAGTGAGCCCGCTGCCACCACGTGGAGCTCGGGGTAATCCTCATAAAAGAACCAAAGACTGCGGAGGGCGTCGGGGCAAGCCTGTATCTCGTCTAAAAAGAGCAGGGTCTCGTCGGGCACAACGGGAACACCATAGTAGATGCCTAGACGTGAGGCGATCTGTTGCGGCTTGAGGTTCGACGTAAAGAGCGTGTGGATCTCGCGGTCGCGCTCAAAGTTTACTTCTAGAAAGTGTGTGAATTGACGTCCCAGCGTTCGCACAGCAGAGGATTTTCCGACTTGTCTGGCGCCTCTAACGAGCAAGGGCTTGTGGCGAGCACTGGCTTTCCACTTCAGTAAATCGTGGTCGATGGTACGGGGATAGTAGACGCGATCCATAACACTCTAATTTTCCGCAAGGTACGTCTTTTCTTGTGAAAATACAGAGTGCGAAGATGGGGTAATGTGTGAAAAGTCAGAGATGATCACCGGCGTCTTCTGTGAAAAGTCAGAGAAGGAGTCGCGTCAATCCCGCGCACGCACGTGTGTCAAAACACCCGTGCATCACAACTCTCGCCTCGGGGTGGTGCTATGGTGATGATCCTTTTTTACCGCATATCGTGCCACCCCTACCCTACCACCGTTACGCGCGAGGCGTCGCCCCCCTGCTTCTCGACTCGCACCTGCACATCGATCCGTTCGTTGAGCTCGGCGACGTGAGAGATGAGACCAATCCGTCGCCCTTCCATCTGTAACCCCTCGAGGGTCTCTAAGACGAGGCGAAGATTGTCGGCATCGAGCGTCCCAAACCCTTCGTCTATGAAAAGCAGCTCGATCGCGTGATGGTGCGACGAAATGGACGAAAGCGCTAACGACAACGCCAAAGAAACGATGAAGGTCTCGCCCCCCGAGAGGGTGTCGATGTTGCGGACCTCGCCCCCCATCTGCGTGTCGACAATCCGAAGCGAAAGGGTGCTCGCCTCACTAGAGGCGCGCTCTAGGCGGTAGCGAGGCATGATTCGTGCCAGCTGGCGGTTGGCAAACTCGAGCAACGCCGTGAGGGTGTAACTCTGAGCGATGACGCGAAAACGCTTCCCGTCCTTTGAGCCGAAAAGGGCGTTCAACTTCTCCCACTCGCGACACTGGGTGTCGAGCTCCGTCAGTGCCTTTTCCAATGCTTGGCGCTTAAGCGCCTTTTGGGCTTGTTCCTCTAACATGACGGTGGCGTATGTCGACTGCTTTTGCGCCTCGTCCAACGCTTGTCGCTCGACCTCCAGCGCTTGGGCGATCTCCTCGACAGTGCGTGTGTCGCTCGGGCGCGAGGTGAGGTGTGCCGTGTGCCGCTCTGTCCGCTCTTTGAGGAGGGTGAGCGCCTCGGTAATGGCTTGTTGACTCACTTCCCAACGTTCGCGGGTGTTACGGACATCGCGCTCCGTATGGGTGCTGAGCTCCTCTAGTCGCTCGGGCGTATAGACTGGGTGTTGCGAGAGCCACGTGGTAATATCGTCTTGTGTTTTCGCGAGGAGCATCTGTAGCTCGTGCCGGTTGTGATTGAGGAGGTAGGTGGTTTGCGCGAGTCGCTCCCGTTGTTCGGAGACCTCTTTGAGTTGCGTATTGAGTCGGGAGCTCTGTAGGTCGTGTTTACGAAAACGCTCTTGAAAGTCGTGCGCGAGGTGTTCGAGGAGTTGCCCGTGTGTCAATTCCGAAAACTGGTTCCGAAGCCCACTAATCTCCGTTTGAGTCTCTTTGAGTTGTGAATCTACGGCTATATACTCTTCTCGGAGACGTTGGGTTGTTTCTGCGCGATTTTGACAGAGACTCGCGTGGGTTTCTAGCTGCGCGTCGAGCCCCGCTTGTCGCTCAATATCGCGCCACTGGGTGCGTTCGGTTTTCAGGGTGGTAAGGCGTACGCGCGTGGTTTCCAGCCATTCTGGGGTTATGGGCAGAGTAGGGACGCAACGTGATCCGTCCGTTTCCAATGCGGTAGGGATGCTCTGTGATGTTCCCGTCGCCCCCGATGTCATAGAGACGCTTTGTGACGCGTCCTTTCCCAATGCCGCCTCACCGACAGTCAGTGCCGCATAATGTTGTGTTTCTTGCTTTTCCAATAGCTCGAGGGTGCTGCGCAGCTTCCCGATCGAGAGTTCGTTGTCGTGGAGCGCCTTTTCTATCTCCTCGCGTTGTTGTTTGAGCTGTTCTTGTTGGGGGCGTAGGGCTTCCCAGTGTAGTGCGTTGCTGGTTGAGGTTTCTGGGGAGAGGTGGTGGGTGGTGCTCCCACAGAGCGGACAGGGTTCGCCCTCGCGTAATTGGCTGCGTAGTTGGAGGATCTCGATGGGGACACTTCCGGCGATTTTGTGCCACTGCTCATCAAGCGCTGTTTGTTGCTGGAGTAGATGCTCGCGTTGGGCAGTAGCGGTGTCTAAATGCTTCGTTATCACCTCGATTTGCTGACACACCTCGGTAAGCGAAGAGAGGCTCTGAAGCATACTTTCCACACCTTCGTAGAGGGCTTGGTGGGGCGCAAGACGTTCGCGGAGGGCATCGCGCTCGGCAATTTGCGTTTTCAACGCCTCTAGCACCTTATATTGCTTTTTCTCTTCCTCGCGCGCCGCTTTGCCTTGTTCGGTGAGCTCTTGGCGTTTTGCTTCTTGCCTTTTACGTAGTTCGTTTTGGGTGCGGAGCTTTGTCTCCACCTCCTTACACGCCGCCTGTGTATGCTCTAGTTGTACGCGCTCGATCTCGAGGGCTTCTTTTTGCTCTTGCAATTTCCGTTGCGTTGTCTGGTATTGGCGGAGTTGTTGGCTCGTGTGTTGGAGGTCTGTGCTCTTCGTGCGCAAGTTGGCGACAATCTCTGCAAGGCGCTTTTGGGTCTCGTGTTTTTGCGTGAGTGCTTGCCTTACCTCGCGGCTCTCTTCCCATGCGTCTACCCACGTGCGCTCTTGGGCTAGGTTTGCGTGTTCCTTTTCAGTTTTTGCGACTTGTGTTTGTGCCGTGGCGACCTCTTGGTCGATTTTCTGCGCCTCTTTGTGCCACGCCTCGACCGCCGTTAGTCTCTCTATGGTTTGCTTACAGCGCCCCACTGTCTCGTTGTGTCGCTGTTGTGCCTCTTGTAGCTCGGCGATCTTCTCAGAGGGTAAACACCCCAAGGCGTCAATGTCGCGCCCCTTCCGTTCGACCTCGTCTTTGAGAGCGGTGTAACGGTTGAATATGGTGCGCGAGATGGCGGCAAACTCACGTGTGTCGGTTAGCTGCTCGAGGAGGGTGGCTTTCTCATCGGCTGGGGCTTTGAGGAAGGCGTCAAACTGGCTTTGTGCTAAGACGACGGCGCGGACAAACTGTTCGTAGTTCATTCCCACGAGGCGTGCGATGCGCTCGGTATATTCCTCTTTGTAGTTTCGTCCGTTGAGTTCGATGTGATTGTCACTCTCATTGATGAGCGTCAGTTCGCTCTCTTGTAATTTGCCGGTTACGCGTTTGTTAGCGCGGTGCACGCGCCACGTAGATCGGTAAACCTTGCCATCTAGCCCTTGGAAGCGCACCGAGGCGTAGGCCTCGCTTGCGCCGCGCCGCAAGATTTGGCGAGGGTCGTTGTCGCTCAGGAGGTCTCCCCCTGGCAAGTCTTCTACTTTGTTGGAAAGATCCTTTTTGCTGCGTAGCCGCGGGATGCGGTTGTAGAGCGCGAGACAGATGGCGTCAAGAAGGGTCGATTTGCCCGAGCCCGTGCGCCCCGTGATCACAAAGAGCCCCGCATCGGCGAGCGGGGGCTTGTCAAAATCTAACTGGAACGGGTCGCGCAGGCTTGCGAGGTTTGCCCCCGCCACACTTAAGATTCGCATTCGTCTCTCTTTTCTTGCTTACTCTTCCCCTTTCCGCGCCTCGGCGATGGCTTCGTGGAGGAGGGTGACGAGCCGCTCGGGCATGGGTGCGCCATATTGTTTGCGATACTCCCCTTGCGCGATTTTCTCGGCATCTAAGCCGTGGTAAAATTGCACGATCGTGTCGTCGTTAGTCGTTGACTCGTCGTCGCTTGACCGTCGCACGACCACAGGACCCAGTCGCGCTGCGCGCCCCGCGAGCCAGCTCTCTAGGTCTGTCTTGAGGTGCGGGAGGGGCTCGTGGGTCAATATCTCTACCGAGAGGATGGGCGAGAGCTCGTGGGCTTCGCCTTCGGGGAGGGCGGCGATGTCGCGCGCTATGGTCTCATAGTCTCCACGTAGGGGCAGGAGTCGGAGGGGCGAGGGGAAGTCGCGCGGGGTGACCGTGGTCTTTTCGCCCTCGATATCGACGAGGAGCACCCCCGTGTGTCGCCCGTGGTGGGCAAAGGTGGTGGCAATCGGGGCGCCCGAGTAGTAAACGCTCCCGTTGGGGTAAACGTGCTGCTGGATGTGGATGTGCCCCAAGGCGACGTAGGCATAGCCACGCAGGTAGGGCTCGAGGGGGAGACCGTCTAAGCCGCCTAAGATGGAGTATTCCACTTCGTCTCGTTCGTCGATGTGGGCACTTGAGGCATAAAGATGCCCCATGCAGATCTTGGGGCGCGGGTCGGTGGCGAAGTGGTCGGCAAGCTCGCGGTAAAAGGCGACGGTCGGGTCTTCGCCGTCGCGATTTTGTGGGCAATCGCTAATCCGAAGGAAGGGCACGGCAAGACAGAGGTATTCGTTGCCGTGGGCATCGTGAAGGGGGATGGCAAATGGGTCATAATCGACCGCCTCGCCCCTTGCGACACTCCCTTTGAGGTGGATGTTGAGGTGAGAGAGTAGGGCGCTTGGCGCTTCGAGACGTAACCCTGAGTCGTGGTTGCCGGCGGTGATGACGATCTGAAGCGCTGGGCAACGCGCTGTCACGCGGTGTAAGAAGTTGTAGAAAAGGGTTTGGGCTTGGGAGGAGGGCGCGTAGGTGTCAAAAACATCGCCCGCTACAAGGAGGGCGTCGACACGCTCATCTGCAAGGAGCGCCTCGAGCCACGCAAGAAAGAGGGCTTGCTCCTCGAGGCGCGAATAGTTGTGAAACGAGAGCCCTAAGTGCCAATCTGCGGTGTGGATGAGGCGCATGCCGCTTGCGGGGAGAGGTCTCGCCACTAGTTTGACGAACGCACGATGTTGAGCTCTACTAAGAGGGGTTCGTTGGGACGGATCTCCCCACGTCCACTCTCGCCATAGCCCACTTCGCTAGGGATAATCGCGCGTAGCTTTGTGCCCGTCTTGAGCCCCACGGTCAGTCCGCTAAAACCGGTGATGAGCTTTTTGTCTTCGGTGGCTTTCATGGAGAGGAGACCATATTTGTTTGACGACGACGAGTATCTTCCGTGCTGTTGTGCGGTCTCGGCGATATTGGTGTCAAAAAGATAGCCCGAGAGGGAGTAGATGGCATATTGCACCCACACCGTCGAGCTGCTCTTAATCTCTGCGCCCGTCCCCGCGGTTTCGATCTTGCGGTAGACCTTGTCGGCAGCCTCAAAGCTAGGGTGTGAGCTCATGTAGGCATCGATGAGTTCTTTTTCGTGCGCCTTGGGGTCACTTACCAGCTGGCGAGGGATGAGGTAGAGGAGTGCCGAGTGGTAGTTGGCGTTCTTCCACAGCGAGAGGGCTTGGGCTTGGCTGGCGGGTAGCCCCACCACGAGTTCCTCGCCGATGTGTGCGGTGTTGAGTGCCTCGTTGAGCGTCGTCCCCACGCCGTTGGCGGTAAGTGCTTTATAGCGTGGTGTGTAATAGCTCGTTGAGGTATATTGCCCATATTCTTTTGCCTTGTCAGAGAGGCTGGTGGCGAGCAACGTGCCGTCGAGATCGGTCGCCCAATAATCGAAGTAGAGCCACCCCCCTGTGGCGAGGGACGCCCCGTCTGCGTTGGGCTTTAGGGTTTGGACAAAGGCATCGCCTGCCAAGCGTCGCGACTCGGGGTAATGAAGGTTGCGGTAAGCATTGAGGCGTATGAGCTCGTCTGAGCCCCCGAAGTCGGTGGCGGTCTTTTTACAGCTAGTGCCTAAAAACAAGAGTGTGCCGGCGATAAGACACCACGCCATGCTAGAGAGCGTCTGCTTCATTGCAAAATAGGTCAAGTTAAGAATTTAAGGACGGGGGTTTGTGAGTTCGTAGTGGAAGAGGAGCGGGGTGCGACTCGGGATGCGCCCAAAGGGCGCGTTGCCGTAACCCTGAGCGTGTGGGATGCCAAGCCATCCCTTTGAGCACTGTGGTGTTAGATACCGCAGACCGCGCCCGATCCCCTCCAGCCAATCCGTCTTTCCTAAAACGTAGGTTTGCGGCGGATATTGAGTATCGGTCGGGTGAAGCTTATGCTCGGCAATGACTGTGGGCTCGTTACTCTCGACGACCACCTCGCCGCGCGAGGTGAGTGCATAAAGGGTGTAGCGGAGGTAGAGCGTGTCGCCGTCGGTATACTCTCCTGCGACCGAGTCGAGGGCGACGAAAAAAAGGCGTTCGTGTTCTTGCACGACGCCCAGCCGCCCGAGACGCCCCTTGAGGGTCTGTTGCTCGCGTTCCTCGAGCTCCAGTTCGTGAAGCCCGTTACACCCTGTGAGGGTCAGGAGAAGGAGGAAAAGGAAAAGACTATTCTGCACGTTCGCCGGGTTTGAGTTCAGAGAGTTCTATCTCAAAGATGACGGGGGTGTAGGGAGGCACGATGCCCGTCGAGCTGCCCTCTGCCCCGAAAGCGACCGCCGAGGGCAGGATAAAGAGCGACACCTCGCCCTCGCGCATCATCCGGACGGCGCGCTCGATCCCGTCGATCACTTGCCACTTTTGCCCAAGGACAAACTGGAAGGCTTCCTTTCGCTTCTTGGTTGAGTCAAAGAACTCGCCGTCGAGAAAGCGCCCTTCAAACTCGATCGTGAGCGTGTCGCCGTTGCGCGGATAGTCGCCACTCCCTGCCCGTTTCTGGAGGTAGAAGAGGCTGTCGACGGCGTGGGGGTTCATGCGCTCTTTGGCGATATACTGGGCAAGGAGCACGCGCTCGTATGCGCTGAAGTCTTCGATCCAGTGGACAAACGCCTCTTTGTCGCGCGCGTATGAAAACGAGTCCTGAAGGGCAAGCATCTTGACGTCGATCCGCATCGCGGGGGCAGAGTCTAGGAAGTGAGGCAGGGTGGTCTGTAGGGTCTCTTCGAAAAAGCGACGCGGGTTGAGGTAGAAGTTGGCGCTGTCGCCCTCGGCAAGGAGGGTAAAGCACGCATCGATTGACCCCTCGTATGGCGAGGGCTCGATTTGAAAACGACGTAGCCCCGTGAAAAACGTCGAGTCGCTCTGTGTGGCATAACGTAAACGGAGCGTCACGTAGTCGCCCAAGGCGGCGCGCCGCGTCCCCTCGCCGAGCGTGGCGAGGCGGTAATAAGTGTCGCCTGCTAGTTGCGTGTACCCCTCCAGATACCCCTCAGGCGCGCGTTCGCACCCCTGTTGTGCCGCCAACAACAGCACGCTCGCCACAGCGCCTAACACTCGCTGGGTATACCGCCATATTCTTTTCATACCCCTCTTTTATACTTTCACAAAAGTAACCGATTTTGCACATCTGGCACGCCTCCACTCCACCCGCCCCGATCTCCGGCGAGCGTTTAACTTTGCCGTGCCAAAAACAGAGAAGAACCGAGGATGAT
>CALHZE010000283.1 GCA_938040915.1 uncultured Bacteroidia bacterium
GATCGGGGTCAACCTCCTACGCGAGGGATTAGACTTGCCAGAGGTCTCGTTGGTCGCCATCCTCGATGCAGATAAGGAGGGTTTTCTTCGTTCGACACGGGCGCTAACCCAAACAGCAGGTCGTGCGGCGCGAAATGTGAACGGACTCGTTATCATGTATGCCGACCATATTACCGATTCGATGCAGCAGACCATTAGCGAAACCGAGCGTCGGCGCAAGATACAGAACGCTTATAACGTGGAGCATCATCTGACGCCGCAACAACTCAAAAAGAAGACCCGCAAGTCACTACTTGAGGGGAGTGCCGTCGAGTTTCTCTTTGACAATCAGAGTCAGGAGAAAGCACAAATCGAGGAACAAAAGGTTCAAGAGGCGGAGAAGGCGAAGAGGCTTTCGCCTGCGGAGCTACGCAAAGCGATTCAGCAAGAGGAGCGCGCCATGAAGGAAGCTGCCAAGAAGAAGGAGTTCAAAGAAGCCGCCCTCCACCGAGACCGTATGTTTGCCCTGCAAAAGGCGCTGGAGGAGAGTTAGGGGGGCACGAACTTCCCGCAGTAACAATAAAGGGCTACCCGCAACGAGTAGCCCTTTATTTTGTATGCTTAAAGCCTACAACTGAATTGCTGGGAGTAAGTCATTGTTATCCTCAATGCGAAGCATTCTGAGATCCTTTACACAGGTAGCAAACCAAGGATAGGTTTTGGCTAATCTCTGTACCGTCAATACGCACTTTACGGCATCCATACCCTCATCACCAAAGTAAACGCTCCCCTGTGGATGCGAAAAACCATTTCTAGTTAGAAAATTTCTAACCATTGCATACCCTTGGTTGTAAGTATCACTCTCCAAACACTCTTTCATACAGTTAGTATCTAAGTCAAAAACTACGGCATACATCTCCTGCACCAATTAGATTAACTTGCTTACAAAGGTAAGCAATTACTCAACAAGAGAGGTATAAAAACTCTTTCTAAATAAATTGCTACCTTGCCCTAAATTAAGAACGCAAGGGATGGACTGTATCTACTACTACACCGCACTACATTTCGGACTCTGGAATGCGTGGATACCCTCGTTTGGGCTCGTGATAATCCAACTCCTGTTTATGGTTCTTTTTCGCGAAACGGGGAAACGAGCAGTAGACACCTCGTGGTACACCCCAAAAGAGCGACGACACGCACAGTGGAGTTTCGTTTGGCAGGGGGTTATCCTTATCCTATCGCTCTTCGTTCCCCTACGACTTCATTCCCCATTCTTCTTTGCAGGGCTAATCCTCTTTGCAATAGCGCTCATAGGCTTCCTTGCTTCCTTTTTTGCCTACTGGAAGACACCCCTCGATAAGACCGTCAAAGGCGGCGTCTATCGACTCTCGCGTAACCCGATGTACTTCTTCTTTTTCCTAGGCATGCTCGCAGCCTGCATCGCCAGCACTTCGCTTTGGCTACTCCTCGCAACGGCGCTCCTTGCCTACGAGACCCACCACGTGATTTTGGGTGAAGAACGTTACTGTACCGAACGCTACGGCGAAGAGTATCTGAAGTATAAAGCTCATACGCCTCGCTATTTCCTATTCTTTTAGGTAGCGAAGCTTATTCCAATAAACAATCTTTCTAGCACAATGAATACTGAAGACAAGATGCAGGAACGCCGCGAGTACCCCTCCGAGTGCACCACGATGATCGTGGGTAAATCTATGACCGCCGACGGCTCAATGATCGTAGCACGCTCAGAGGACTGGAACGCGATGTATGCCAAGAACCTCGAAATCTATGAAGATACGAACGAGGGACCCGAAAGCTTCGTGGCACGCGATAGCCCCTTCCGTTGCGACCTCCCTAAGGAGGCTCTCGGGTACACCGCCATGCCGACCTTCGACCTCCCAGGACACTGGGGGAGTGCGGGGTTCAACACGGCGGGCGTGGGGATGAGCGCCACCGAGAGCATCTTCAGTAGCGAGCGCGCCCTCGCGGCTGACCCGCTAGTAGAGAGCGGCGTGGCAGAGAACTCGGTGTTTAACATCGTGCTCCCATACGTCCGCACGGCACGCGAAGGGGTGGCGCGTCTCGGGAAGCTCATCGAGCAGTTTGGCGTTGCCGAGGGGTTCGGGATTGGCTTTGTCGACAGCCACGAGATCTGGTACTTAGAGACTGCCTCGGGACATCGTTGGCTGGCTTGTCGGATGCCCGAAGACCAATACTTTGTCACGGGCAACCAAAGCCGCTTCCGTGTCTATGACCCTAAGGACAGTACAAACTACATGGCGAGCGCCGACCTCATCGAGTTTGCCATCGCACACCAACTCTATGACCCAAGCAAAGGGGCATTTGACTTCCACGAAGCCTACATTCGCGACATCGAGCTTGACACGACCTACAACTATCCCCGTGTTTGGGGTTTACAAGCCCTTTTAAGCCCCGACATCAAAAACGACGTGTCTAAGAACACCTTCCCCGTCTTTGCAAAGGCACAGCGCCCTGTAACGCTTGATGACATGCGACGCGTCTTCCGCTTCCACTACAACGGTACGGAGCACGACCCCTATCTGAATTCCAACCCGAAGGAGAAGTACCGCCCAGTCTCCATCTTCCGTACCACCCAAACGCACATTCTACACGTGCGACCAGAGTTGCCACAGGCAATCGGGCGGGTAGACTATTACGCCATGGGGATGGCAGCCCTCGGGGTCTTCGTGCCGCTTTACCAAGGGGTGACCTCCTATCCGCAAGCCTATTTGTTGGGGACAGACCACTCCAGTGCCGACTCGGCTTATTGGAAGATGCGTAAGGTAATGACCCTCGGGATGGTAAACTTCAATCGTTATGCGCCACTCATCCAAGAGACCTATGCTCGGTTTGAGGCAGAGACGGCGCAACGGCAACGAGAGATGGAGACGCAGTATCTTGCCGTCTACAAGAGCCTCCCGATGCACGCGCAAGATATGCTGCAAGCGTTCTCTGACAAGGCGTTGCTTGACGCCCTAAAGGTAGCCGACCGTCTGCAAGAGGAGCTCTTTACGCGCCTAACGAGCGATATCCAAGCAGAATATAAATTTGCAGGGGCTTAAAGACGTCAATAAACGAAGGAGGGAGAGATGTTACAATACGTACAGCGTTGCTTTCAGCAATATGTCGGGTTTACGGGGCGCGCACGTCGTTCGGAGTATTGGTGCTTCGTGTTATTCAATTTCTTAATCTACGCGTTGCTTTTGACATTGGGGACGATCATGGTTGTAAGGGATAACACGATTGCGGGCGGAGTCCTCTACGCAATTTTCTACCTCTATAGTCTTGCGGTTTTTCTTCCCAATCTAGCCGTCTCGGTGCGCCGGATGCACGACATCGGTAAAGGAGGGGGCTGGATATTCATCTCCTTTGTCCCTTTGGTGGGGGTTATTTGGTATCTGGTTTTGTTGTGCACGGCCGGCGAGGCGGGCGAAAACCGATTTGGGAAAGACCCTAAACGAACAGAAGAGGAAGAGCAAGAAGAATACACTCGTATGTGCTAACGAAAGCAAAGCGACACCGCAGTACGGAACTTCCCATTCCGTGCTGCGGTGTTTTTCTTAGAGGGGGGGAATATAATATATGGAACAAGAGAAGGAGATCTATAGACTCCTAGCGCTAGGAGAGAACGAAGAGGTCGAATTCAAAAGTGGGAAGGGAGGGTTTCCTAGAGATTTTTGGGAGACTTACTCCGCTTTTGCCAATACGCGTGGCGGCGTCGTAGTACTCGGGGTTAAGGAGAAAGAAAATCAATTGTCCTTGAGTGGTTTGAGTAAGGAGGAGGCTGAGAAACTGAAGGAGCAATTTTGGCGCTCTGTCCACAATAAGGAAACGATTAGCCATTGTCTCTTGAAAAATGAGGACGTGAGAGTGATTGCCATCGGTCAAGCCTTTGTGGTGGTATTCTCTATACCACAGGCGTCGCGCGAACAACGTCCCGTATACTGCAAACGGGTAGCAGATGAGGGGACTTATCGGCGGAACGCCTCTGGAGACTTCCTCTGTTCTGCCGCGGAGGTAAGGCGCATGATGGCAGACGCAGATCTAAGTCGTCCTGCAGACGGACGCATTCTTAAAGGCTTTACTTGGGAGGATATCGACTTACCTTCCTTTGAACAATATCGCCGTCTCTTCGCTACGGTTAAACCCACACACGCTTGGCTTTCAGAAGATAATGATGGGTTAATGAGAAGGCTAGGGGGGTATAGAAAAGAGCGAGAAACTGGCGAAGAGGGGTTCACCCTCGCTGGGTTGCTGATGTTTGGGAAGTACGAATCGATCCAAGCGTGTGCGCCCCACTTTTTCCCAGACTACAAGGAGATAACCTCAGACACCGAACGCTGGAGCGATCGCCTCTGCCCAGATGGGACATGGGAAGCCAACCTCTTCCAATTTTATCGACGAGTATTGCCTAAACTGCAAGAAAACTTACCTATCCCATTTCAGCTAGAAGAGGGGCAACGTCGAGATGAAACCCAAGCCCATGAAGCGCTGCGCGAGGCGTTGGCGAACCTCTGTGTCCATGCCGATTACCAAGATGTGAGCTCACTGCTTGTGAATAAATACCGTGACAAGATTGTTTTCTCTAACCCTGGCGTCCTACTCATCTCAACCGAACAATTCTTTAGAGGAGGGGAAAGTGTATGTAGAAACCGCTCCTTACAACAGATGTTTATGATGATGGGGGCGGTGGAAAAGGCTGGCAGTGGGGTAGATAAAATCCTCAAGGGCTGGGACGCCGTTCACAGAAGCACACCCTATCTTGAGGAGCGTGTAGCCCCTAACAAGGTAGAGCTCATTATGCCCCTTACCCCCGCGAACCTTGCAACCTCAGACACTAAACCTTGCAACCTAGAGGAGCAAACCTTGCAACCTAGAGGAGCAAACCTTGCAACCTCAGATACCAAACCTTGCAACCTAGAGAGGCAAACCTTGCAACCTACCCCGCGTAAGCTAAGCGAGGCACAACGAACGGAGCTCATCTGCCACTACTGCGTCGATTGGAAAAGCATACAACAGATAGCAGAATACCTCGGACGCAACAAGAACTACATAAGGAATGCCGTTCTCCCCGCGTTAATCAAATCAGGAAAGCTTGAAATGCTATACCCGCAGGTAGAAAACCACCCACAACAACAGTACAAAACCCGAGCGAGCGTAACTTCGCAAGAGTAATTTCCCAGTCCCATGCCTCCCATCCATTACCTTCGCCTCCATGAGCTTGCCGAGCGGGTGCACAATGCCATCGCCGCACAGTTTACAACCCCCGTGTGGGTCGTCGCAGAGATAGCCTCTATCCGCGAAGCGCCGTCGGGGCACTGCTACCTCGAGCTCACGGAGTTTGACCCCGAAAGCCGCGTAGAACTCTCCTCCATGCGCGCCATGATTTGGGCAAAGCAGTATAGTGCCATCCGCCCCTATTTCGAGTCAATGACCCAAACCACGCTGCGTAAAGGGTTACAACTCCTGTTGCGGGTAAAGGTGGAATATTCCGTACGCTATGGGATGGGGCTACAGGTCGTGGATATCGACCCGCAGTATACGGTGGGCGAGCTCGCCATCCAACGCCAAAAGACCCTCGCACAACTAGAAGCAGACGGCGTGATAGAGATGAACCGCGCCCTCCCCTTCCCCGAGTTCCCACACCGGCTTGCGGTCATTTCCGCCGCCCAAGCAGCTGGTTACGAAGACTTCTGCCACCAGCTAGCGGCGACGATCGAGCGCTACCACCTACAGGTGCATCTCTTTCCCGCGCTCATGCAGGGCGATAAGGCTTCGGCGTCTATCCGCGAAGCGCTATATCAGATCGCCGACCAAGAGGAGGCGTGGGACGCCGTGATCATCATCCGCGGTGGGGGTGGAAAAATGGACTTGAGTTGTTTCGACGACTATGAGCTTGCTTCCGTCGTAGCGCAGTTCCCCCTACCCGTCGTGGCAGGAATTGGGCACGAACGCGACGTCTCGGTGGTGGACTACGTGGCGCACTCCTCCCTGAAAACGCCAACCGCCGTAGCAGCTGCCCTCGAAGAGATCTTTGTGAGCGCCGAGGGGGCACTGCAACGGGTCGTTCAAACCATTGTGCCCTTACTTAAGGGGTACACAGCGGGGTATGCAGAAAGGGTACAACACCTCGGGGAAGTGGCAGAAATGCATGCGAAACACCTACTTTCTCAATCGACACAGGCTCTTCGTCTGCAAATAGAGGGGAAGGAGCTCGCCCTACACACGCTCCTCGCTCAATATACGCCACGCTTACAACACCTCGCCGAGAAGGGGACGTTGCTCGCCCAACACCGCCTCGATGCCTTCCCTCAACAGTTACAGAACAGCGTACAAACGACCACGCCGCACGTAGAACGGGCTCTACAGCAGACGCGGATGGACTATCTGGTCACCCTAGCCGAATGCATGGCAAACGACCCGCGTCAAGCGCTCCGCAACGGCTATGCGCTACTACGCCCCGCCGCTATGGCAGCGACGGGCGATCGGCTTGAGGTGGTAACTCAAGCGACTACCTATCGGGTAGAAGTACAGGGGGTAGAAAAGAGTGCTCTTTGGGGAGACAAGACTACGGGAAAAAGCATAAGGGAAAGGATGGAGGAGGTGTGGTAGGGGCTCTCCTACATATCTTTTACTTCTGTGTCAAAAAACATTGACTATGAAAACAACAACGCTTGCACAGCAGTCCGAATACCGCGCATGGCTACAAGACCTCAAGACGCGCATTCAGCAAACCCAAATCAAGGCGGCTATTCGCGTCAACACCGAGCTATTGCAACTCTATTGGCAGCTCGGGGCAGAGATTGTCAAAAAGCAACAAGATGCGAAATGGGGCGATGGCTTCCTTCCCAAACTCAGTCAAGATCTGCTCGATGCTTTCCCTGAGATGAAAGGGTTCTCGTTGACGAATCTGCGAGATATAAGACAGTGGTATCTATATTATAATCAAAAGGATCTAATTCGCCAACAAGTTGTCGGTGAATTAGAGAGTAGTCACTCAACCCACACCACTCTCGTAGTTCAAGATCCTCCCTCTTTTTCCAATGTTCTCGACGAACGACTCTTTTTTTCCATCCCTTGGGGGCATCACATCATGATTATGCGGCACTGCAAGAGCCTCCCAGAAGCAATATTTTATATCCGCTCTACGATGGAAAATAACTGGAGTCGCTCGGTGCTCAACCACCAAATCGAGTCGCGTCTTTTTGAACGTCAGGGAAAAGGCATTACTAATTTTCAAGAACGTCTCCCCAAACCCCAATCGGATCTTGCACAGCAACTTATTAAAGACCCTTATGTCTTTGATTTTCTCACGCTACGTAAAGATCATGATGAGCGAGAATTGCAAGCATATTTGGTAGAGAACATGATACACTTTCTTCTTGAGTTGGGAAAGGGCTTCTGTTTCTATGGTAAGAATGTGCGTCTCGACGTCAATGGTGATGAGTTTTTCCTAGACCTCCTTTTTTATAATGCTCAGTTGCATTGCTACGTAGTCGTGGAGCTGAAGACCGTCCCCTTTAAGCCCGAACACGTAGGGCAACTGAAATTCTATGTAACGGCAATCGATCGCCAACTCCGTCAAGAGGGCGATAACCCGACCCTTGGGCTTCTGATTTGTAAGGACAAGAATGACGTGGTTGCAGAGTATGCTTTATCTGACCTAATCACCCCGATCGGGATCTCTGGTTACGAGCTCTACAACAAGCTCTCGGAAGGGTATCAAGCGTCGCTCCCTACGATTGAGGAAATCGAGCACGCATTAGAATCCTAGAGGCAGTACGGCGCGTGATAGTTCTTGTAGAGTTTTCCCTTTATAGCAAGATCGTCACAGGACCGTCGTTCACCAACGCCACCTTCATGTCTGCACCAAAGCGCCCGCGCTGGATGGGGCGACCAAGGGTAGACTCCAGCCGCACAATCATTTCCTCATAGAGAGGCTCGGCGACCTCCCGCGGCGCACTCTCGATGTAAGAGGGGCGGTTTCCCTTAGCACACTGCGCATAAAGGGTAAACTGAGAGACGAGCAAGAGCTCGCCCCCAACGTCTACCAAACTCTTGTTCATTACCCCCGCCTCGTCATTAAAGATGCGGAGGTTGGGGATCTTACGCACGTGAAAGTCTAGATCTGCCGACTGGTCTGTGTGCGTAAAAGCAACGAGCACCAAAAGCCCCTGACCGATGGAGGCAATACATGCGCCGTCTACGGTCACCGATGCCGAGCTCACACGTTGGATTACAGAACGCATTGGCTTACTTCTTCCGTTTCTTGCTCTTCTTTGCCGCTTCAAATTTCTCCTCGCGTTCGTGTTCGCGGCGGATGAGCGTCGTCCAGTCTGACTCAGAGGCGCGCGAGAAGTCAAGCGTCGCATCGCGCTCCTCCTCCTCGAGATCGATGATAGAAAGGTGCTGACCGATAAGCTTCTCTATTGCCTCGCGGAGCTTTGTTTCTTCGGGCGCGCAAAACGAAATAGCTACGCCATGACGGTTGCCACGACCCGTCCGCCCAATCCGGTGGATGTAGACCTCGGGTTCGGTGGGCATGTCATAATTGACCACGTAGTTGATGTCTGGGATGTCGAGACCGCGAGCAGAAAGATCGGTTGCAATAAGAACGGGGTTACTTCCGTCAGAAAACGCGTTTAGAGCCCACTGTCGCTCCACTCTAGTCAATCCGCCGTGAATTACGCCAGTCTCTATTTCTACGCGCCTCATGGCGGCTTGTACGCGCTCAGCACGTACCTGTGTCCGGACAAAGACGAGGATCTTAGCCTCGGGGTGCTCACGGATGACGCGCTCGAGGTAAAACCGCTTGTCATCCATTGACACCTCCAAAAGGGCGTGACGCACGTTGTGTGTAATAGGGTCTTCGGGGGCGATCTCTATACGGATCGGGTTGTAAACCAATCGGTGGGCAAGGCGCTTAATCTCGGGCGAAATGGTGGCAGAGTAAAAGAGCGTCTGTCGCCGACGGGGCATATGCCCAAGGAGGCTATCGATATCAGGGCGAAAGCCGAGGCTCAGCATCCTGTCAGCCTCATCCAAGACAAGCACCTGCAAGCTACTGAGCAGGAGGTGGCGGTTTCTCACCAAGTCTAAGACGCGCCCAGGAGTTGCCACCACGACATCGGGGCGACGGGGGATGCTCTTCACGAGGTCGTCTATCGCGCCTCCACCAGTAACACAAAAGATGGTAACACCCGTTCCCTCCGCAAGCTTGCGAAAAACCTCAGCAATCTGCCTTGCGAGCTCGTGCGTCGGCACAAGGACAAGGGCGCGAGGCGCATGTTCCTCAGGGCGGCGTTTCGAACGCCCAAGACGCTCGATGATCGGGATGGCAAAAGCCATCGTCTTGCCCGTCCCTGTTTGGGCAATCGCCAGCAAGTCAGAGCCCATAAGGGTCGGACGGATCGCTCGGAACTGGATATCCGTAGGACGACGAAACCCCTCGCGCTTTAGATTAGCGGCAAGGGGTGTGATGAAATGATAGTTCTCAAATAACACGACTACAAGGCTGACTTAAAATCTTTAGAATACTCATCCCACGTCTTGGTCTCGTATGCGCTCGTCGCGATGTAGTTGAGGATGGGCTCTATCTCTTCGGGCTTCGCATACCCCGGCACGGTGGTAATCACCTGCCCGTCGGCTTTCATATAGACAATCATAGGGTAAGAGAGCCGTCCGCCAGAGAGGGTGATAGCGAGCGGATGTGTGCGCTCATTGCGCATAGGCGTATATTCCTTACCGAGGTACTTAACCGTCTCGCGCTGCTCGGCATCGAACTTTACAGGGTAGAAGTTCTTGCTAATGTACTCGGCAATCCCTTTGTGTCCGAAGGTGTCGGCATCGAGCTTCTTACACCAACCACACCAGTCGGTATAGAGGTCGATCAAGATAGGCTTCGGGTTCTTCTCGGCGGCAGCCATAGCTTCCTCAAGGGTATACCACTTGATAGGCGAGGCTGCTTGCAAGGAGGAGACAGCACAGAAAAAAAGGAGGGAGAGGAAGGCGGAAACAAGAATCAAACGGCTTTTCATTTCTCTTCGCTTATTTGGTTAAAATAACCCCGTTGTAGGCAATATTGTTGTATCGCTTAGAAATCAAAATATATAAATGGTTGCAAATCTGCCGTCTGTACCCGCAAAACGATGAGCACAACCGCTAGGGTCACAGCAAATTTCCACGCCCAATGGAGCGAGATGAAGTTGCCACGCGCACGCTCAATCCACTGCGAAGGCATCCAGTGTAGCCCATAGCCCACCACCAGTAAGATTGTGGCTGCCCAATACGCAGTAACAAACTGCGCAAAGTGGCGGATGTCAAATGCCCCCGTAATTTGCCCCAACACCTGCATCGCGTGATCGAAGTTGGTGGCACGAAAAAAGATCCACAGAAAGACGACATAGTGGAAACAGAGCACCTTACGCACTATCCGCACCCCACGGCGGTTCAAAAACGAGCGCGGAAGACGGTCGATGAGCTTGCTCACCACGAGCCCCACGCCGTGTGCCAAACCCCAGAAGACAAACGTCCAATCCGCCCCGTGCCACAAGCCCCCGAGAAGCATGGTGAGGGTCAAGCTCATCCACATCACAAGGCGTCCATGGCGACTCCCCCCGAGAGGGATATAGAGATAGTCGCGCAGCCATGAGGAAAGTGAGATATGCCAGCGTCGCCAAAAGTCCGTCAAACTCGCCGCTTTATACGGGAAGTTGAAGTTGAGGGCAAGGCGGTAACCAAGCAGGAGGGCAATCCCGATCGCGATATCGGTATAGCCTGAGAAGTCGCAATAGATTTGAAGGGTATAGCCATACGACGCCATAAGGTTCTCTACCCCAGAGTAGGCAACAGGGTTGTCAAAGACGCGATCGACAAGGTTGAGCGCGAGGTAATCTGACAAGATAATCTTCTTAAATAGCCCCACGAGGATCAGAAAAAGGGCATGCCCCGCCTCGCGCGTACTCAGGGTATAAGGGTTATGAATTTGCGGGATAAACTCCGAGGCGCGGACGATCGGACCGGCAATCAACTGAGGGAAAAAAGAGAGATAAAAGCCAAAATCGATGATATTTCGCAAGGGTTTGATATCGCCTCGGTAGACATCGACAACATAACTGATGGCTTGGAAAGTGTAAAAGCTAATCCCCACGGGGAGGAGCACCATCCCCACCTCCGAGGGTTTGTCGAGCAGCCACGCGAGAAACTGAGCAAAGAGGTTGGTATGCTCAAGCTGGAGATCTGCCAGCGCATTGAGACTATTCACAAAAAAGAGTGTGTATTTGAAATACGCCAGCAACGCCAAATTAAAGCCAACAGACACAACAAGCGTAGTCTTACGCCACCGACGGGTCTGAAAGAAGTTTAAGAGCCTCCCTGTAGCGAAATTAAAGGCGATAGAGAGAAGAATCAGGAGAAAGAATAACCCGCAGCTCTTGTAGTAGAACAAAAGGCTCGCAGCAAAGAGAAAAGGCACGCGGATGGCGTTCCGTTTCCCAATCAACAAGAGACCTACCCCAACAATGAGGAAAAAGAGCCAAAACTCCACGTGGGTAAAGAGCAAGGGCTGAAGATTGTTGTAGCTAAAGAACTCGACAATACGTTCCCACATCGTTATTTTCCACGCTGGCGGATTAAAAGACGGTAAAGAGCCACCCCGAGGAGTTTCCCCTGAAGACGGTAGCCCTGAGGCGAGAGGTGCAGACAGTCGTGCGCAGTGAGACCGTGGTTAAACCACGAATGGATGCTCCCAGCGCCGCCCATAATTCGGTTAAAGTCCCACAAGCCCACCTCTTGCTCTATGGCGAGGTTGCGGATCACCTCCGAGGCTTCCTCCACGCGAGGGTTAACCTCCTTGGTGCGTAGCAAGTGGTCATTGGGGGTCGTTAAAATGATAAAGACCCCTGGGCACGAAGCTTGCAGCTGCCCGATCAGCATCCGCAGATTACTTGCGAAGAGGAGGGGATCAAAACCGCGGTTGTAAGCATCGTTCGTGCCAAGGGAAATGATAATGATATCGGGCTTAAGAATCTCTAACTCTAAGGGGAGCGCCGTATTGCGAAGATAAGCGTTGACGTCAGCCCCGTTAAGCCCAGCGGCGTGGTAGATCAGTGGCGAGGCTTCGTTGTCAAAGACAAACCCCAAGAGACGAAAGGGCGAGTCGGTAGGCGAACTCTTCTTTAGCGTCAAGGCGAGTTTGGCGGGCGGCTCGTCAAAATGGAAGGTAGCGACCCCGCGGGTGGTATCGATGTTAATGGGCGTTTCGCCGTTCAGGAGGGGCAGAGGCACATTCTCCGAAGGGGCATACAAGATAGAGACAATCTTGGGCAAAGAGGTATAGCCCCGTTCGGGCAAGAAACGGAGGTGGAGGGTCGAGTTGATATTCTTTGCCTCGATAGCCGAGGAGGAAAGCCCGAGGGGTTGCGGATGGCGGTTCTTGGTGCTCAGGGTCGGAGTCCAGCCTTTTCGGTTTGCACTCGAGCTCTTCAAGTCGAGGGGCTCGTTGGTGCGCGCCATCCCATATGGAAAAGCAAAACCGCGCGGGGGGAGCTCGATACCAAACTGGTCAGTTAGGTAGTTGCGCGTAGCACACGAAGAGAAGTCACCCTGAATATGAGAGTCGCCGAGCTGGAGGATTGTCAGCCGCTTCCCCTTCTTCGGGTTCCAAACGGGTGCTCCCAACGAATTCTCAATCGAGTTATCTGGCCAATAGAGGGCGAGGCTGTCTAGATACGCATCGCTCCATGTCGAGGCATCATCAGAGGTCTGTCCCCAAAGGCTCACACTTGACAAGCACAAAACAACGAGGAGCGACACAGCTTTTATAAACGACATGGGGGCTTTTACGACAAGCGAGTTACTGCAACTGTTCTTCGATGAGCTGAGCGCCGTAAGCATCGGCGTTAGCATAGAAGTCCAAAAGCGCCGTAGAGAACATCTCGGCTAAGAAGCGCGCCCCGCGGGGGGTAAAGTGCACATAGTCGCTCGTGGCCAGCGGCGGCGTGGTGTTGACCCAACGGATAATAGAGTTCGTACCTCCCATGGCAGCATAGCTATCCCAGAATGCGATCCCCGCCCTGAGTGCCGCATCACGTTGTGCCGTCCGCACGCGCCCCACATTGGGGTAAGAGTGGAAGCTCTCTTCCTCCTTAAGCCCCATATCACTCACGCCCAACAGGATGAACGTAGCCGAGGGGAGAAGCTCCTTAAGGCGTTCGATCTGCGTCTGCAGTTGCCTACTGTAGTGGTTGTAGTTAGAAAGCTGCGAAGGGACGACATTCACCCCAAACTGGAGCAACACAAGCTTGGGCGACAAAACACGCTCGACCTCCCTAAACATCGTGTCAGAGATAGCTCCAAAGTCCGTCCCCCCGCTTCCACGCAAGGGGACATTATCTACCTGGATGCCAGAGCCCGTGTCAAACGCCAGTCCGTAGATATTGGGCGGCTCAGCAGCAGAAAACTGTACAGAGAACTTACCCGCCGAGAGCGGCAAGGGCAAGACCGTCTGTTGTAAACAGGGTGACGGGGCAAAGGTCTGCATCGTCGCCGTTGAGTCGTTAACATAGACCCCGATTTTACACGCCGAGGCGGGGTTAGAGAAAAGCACCTTACACTGCGAGAACTGCATTCCGCGCCCTGCTTTCAAATCACGCTTTACGCGAACCTCGGCGACCACTTGCGAGGTATCTGTCTTCTCCCCTTGTGTCTCAAAGCGACAGACACTCCCCAAAAGTCCATAAGAGAGTTCCTTTTTCCGGCGGTGTGCTGGCATAATAGAGTAAAAATGCCACGGACGCGAGGGCGTCAACGTAAGTCCGTAAGGGGGGTAAAGAGGCGGAACGGGGGGAACGTAACCGACACCTGCCCCACCAAAGACCTTTTGAAGACGGCTTCGCAAGTAAGACGAAACACGGTCGCCCTCGATTTGCGAGTCGCCATAGTGGAGGATTCTGACCTCCTCACCCGTCGTCTCTATCGCCTGCAAGTGGCGACAGAAGTTAAGAAGCTGCCGATACCCCTCCTCACCAAACTCAAGTCTCTGTACTGGGGGCTGTTTCCCAGCCTCCTCTTTGCCCGAAGTGTTCTTCACACCGTCGGTCTTGTTGGGAGTTGTCTCTCTTTCGGTGTTACGAACCTCAACCCTTGGGCGCATAGCTGCCGCAGCCGTTGGCGAGAGCGACGGCGTTGCCTCACGATCTGGGGCGACTTCTTCGTCTAAGGTTTCTGCCAAGGCGTCTACTTGCGCAAGGTGTTGAAGCGCCTCGGCGTCTAACGTCAAATCTTGCAGAGAGTCGCGAGTAACAAAGCCAGGCAGCTGCGAACGGCGCGGCATCCAATACTCAGCAAGTGGGAGTAGTGCCGAGCTGTCATTCAAAAAGGCAAGTACATACAGCACCGCAAGCAGCGCCGTAAGAAAGAGGACGACCTTGCGAAAGACCATCAATCACCGAGTGTAAAAGAAATGCACCAGCCTAGCTCCGCGACTTACCGCCATAAATGAGCAAGGTCTGCCCTTCGCGGATCATGTGCCCCGAGATGCCGTTCCACATCTTGAGCTGCTGCACCGTCACCTTGTAGCGCGCCGCAATCGAACCAAGGACATCACCACGACGCACCTTGTAACGCACGGCACTCCCATCGCCGGGGATGGCTGCAAAATCGACATCCTTATGACGCAACGGTTCTCGAATACGCTGTGGAGAGAGGAAAACCGAGTCCTTATAGCTCCGTATCTCTGCCTCACGGTCGATAAATGCCCCTACGTGCTCGAAAGGCAAGCGAATAACATTCGCGGTCGTCGACGGCAACAAATCGTGCTTGTATTGCGGATTAAGGTCGCGCAACTGTTGGAGCGGCACATTGAGCACCTCGGCGACCTGCTGCAGGTGCATCCGCCCACTCACGACGATCGTATCTGTGGTCTGCGGCAGGGTCAACTGCATAGGGGTAATATGGTGTTCGGCAGCATAGTTCATTGCATAGTTAGCTGCAATGAACGCGGGAACGTAACCACGCGTCTCTCGCGGGAGGAAGTAATAGATATCCCAGTAGTCGCGCTTACCACCCGCACGACGGATCGCCTTGTTGACATTTCCCGGACCGCAATTGTAAGCCGCAATAACGAGCGTCCAGTCGCCATACATCTCATAAAGGTCGCGCAAGTAACGCGCCGCCGCATGGGTCGCCGCTATCGGGTCTCGCCGCGCATCGACATACGAGTCGATTTGGAGGTTATAACGCCGCCCCGTGTTATACATAAACTGCCACAGCCCCGTCGCCCCAACGCGCGACACTGCTCGCGGATTGAGAGCCGACTCGATGACCGGCAAGATGCGCAACTCAATGGGCAACTGGTAAGAGTCTAGTATCTCTTCGAAGATGGGGAAGTAATACTCCGTCAACCCCAACATGACACTCACTTGTGCCCGCTTGCGTTGGGTATAAACGCTGATGTAGTTACGCACCACGCTATTGAAAGGGAGCTCTATCAGGGTGTTCATCTTCGCAAGACGCGCCAAATAGACCGAGTCGGGACACTCGGGCACGATGACCGCGCTGTCATAGTCAAACGTTTCGGTAAGCACGGTGCTATCTACATTCTGCCGAATATACCACAGGTTGAGCATCTTGTCGAGGTTCTCCAAGTACTCTACGTGCATTGAGTCCTTAGAATCGGGCTCTGTACGCGGGGCTGCTATAGCAACAGCGGCACTGGCAAGAAGACCGAAGAGTAATGTCGTTTTCCGCATGTTCGTTCTCTGGTTAAAAGGACAGGTTAAGATTGAGCGCTAAAACACCATTTTGCGTCCCCCACTGTGGAGCAATCGATGGGTAAACGCGCATGGCAAGATTAGAATCCACATTCCAGTAATAGAGATGTGCTCCGACGTAGGCATCGACCACATTCAGGAAGTAAAGTAAGGAAATCCCCAGCAAAGAGAGGTCGCGGTTACGGCGATAATAGTCTCGAAAGTACTCAATATCTTGACGCGAGCGCTTCCCTTCAAACTCGTCAATCGTCTCCGGACGCTCGTCTACAAGGTATGTAAGCGCCTTATCAAAACGTCGGTAAAGCTGATCCATCCGCATAAACTGGGAGACAAGAAAAATACCCGCGCCGTAAATGACAGGGATCTTCCAATACATCTCCGTGTAGAGCTGCCCCAAGCCAGGCAATAGAGCACTAGAGAAGAGTGCCGCCGTGGGCGAAATGTACCCACGACTGTGAGAGATGAGCGCATCGGCAACCGAAAACGAATAGCTCACCGCGGCAGCCACGATACAGCCATTGCGCAAGTAACGCGCCTCTGTCAAACGGCTCTCCTGTTGAAGACGCAGCGCAGCATCCGTTGCAAGAGGTTCGTTACGCAGGGAGCTCATACGGCGGTTAAAATAAACACCACCGTATGTAAAACCACCGATTGCCCCCCAGACAAGAGGGAGCTTCCAATAGTCGCCATTGATAACTTGCCCCGAGCCGGGGAGCAATAACGAAGAAGCCGCTGTCCACGACATCGAGAGCGAGTCGCAGAAGCGACGAAAAGGCGTGGTCGGTAACGTGGGGTTCTGAGGACGAAGCGCAGGGGAGGGTTCTAGGTGGACAAGAGAGTCTGAAAGGCGCGCGAGTTCCTGTGGTAAGACTTGCCGCACAGAATCTTGCGCCGAGCCACGGAGCGCGAGCGAAAGGAAAAAGAAGAACAAAAAAAAGATGTGCTTCACGGGAGGGATACTCCTACTCCTCTTGGAGAAGCTTACGCATAAGCTCCTTACGCTCACCCTCGGTACGGAAGGTAATGACAATCTTGCCACTCCCCTTTTCATTGCCATTGACTTTAACGCCCCACCCCAGACGCTGCTCAAGAGCAGACTGCATTTCCTCGACGTAGCGAAGCGTTGGCGGCGTTGGGGTCGTTTCGGCATTCTTTTCGTTGTCAGAGTCGGGCTCTGTGTCAGCCCCTTGGGTAAGTTCTCGCACCAGCTCTTCACACCGACGTACCGAGAGCCCCTCGTCAAGGATGCGTCGCATAAGCTGGAGCTGCATCTGCTCGTCCTCTAGCCCGAGCAAGGCGCGTGCGTGCCCCATCGAGAGGGTTTTCGCGCGGATGTTATACTGCACCTCAGCGGGTAGTTTGAGTAGACGCATATAGTTGGAGATCGTCGAGCGATTCTTACCCACGCGCGGGGCGAGCTCCTCTTGCGGGATGTGACACTCGTCGAGCAACCGCTGAAAGCTCAACGCGACCTCGATGGCATTAAGATCTGAGCGCTGAAGGTTTTCCACGAGCGCCATCTCGATCATCCCCTGCTCATCGGCCTCACGGATGTAGGCGGGGATGGTCGTGAGCCCTGCCATACGCGAGGCGCGGAAACGGCGCTCCCCAGAGATAATCTGGTAGCGCTCGCCGATCGCACGAAGCGTAATGGGCTGTATTATGCCGATCTTCGCAATCGAGTCTGAAAGGTTGCGGAGCTCCTCCTCATCAAAGGTCTCGCGAGGTTGAAAGGGGTTAACATCGATAAGCGAAAGAGGGATCTCGCGGACAGAGAGCAACTGCTGCGAAGCGAGATCAGGGCGCTCACTCCCCTGCTCCCCCACGGGGGCGACGAGGTTTCCGTTCTCAAAACGGATGTCATCGCCCATGAGAGCATCGAGCCCACGCCCCAACCCACTAAACTTTTTCGCCATCCACTATTCCTCCTGCTTAGGCGTCGCCTCTTGCTGCTGTGCCTCGTTACGACGAATCAGCTCGCGCGCCAAATTGGTGTAGCACTGCGCCCCTGCCGAGGTGGGGTCAAAGAGGATAACGGGTTTACCGTGGCTAGGTGCCTCGCTAAGCTTCACATTACGGACGATCATAGTTTCAAAGACCATTGACCCGAAATGCTCTTTCACCTCCCTCACCACGTGGTTGGCAAGGTTGATACGCGCGTCATACATCGTGAACAGGAAGCCCTCAATCTTGATATTGGGGGCAAAACGCGACTGAGTCAACTGGATCGTGTGGAGTAGCTTGCCAATCCCCTCGAGCGCAAAATACTCACACTGCACGGGGATGATCACCGAGTCAGCAGCGGTCAGCGCATTTAAGGTAACAAGCCCTAACGAGGGCGAACAGTCGATGAAGATATAGTCATACTCCGGACGCAGAGGGGTGATCACCCGCCGAAGGATTGTCTCGCGCTTAGGCTCATTGACGATCTCGACCTCGGCACCCGCCAAATCTACGTGCGAGGGGATAAGGTCGAGCATCGGGAGCTCGGTGTGGATAATCACCTCGTGAGGGTCGATCTGGTTTACTATGCAATCGTAAATCCCACGCCGCTCAGAGCCGAGGATACCCAACCCAGAGGTGGAGTTCGCCTGCGGGTCTGCATCAATCAAGAGCACCTTCTTCCCCTCAACCGCTAAACACGCCGCAAGATTGATCGCCGTGGTGGTTTTGCCGACACCCCCTTTTTGGTTTGCGATTGGAATTACTTTCGCCATTTCATTGTTTCATTTATGCCCAAGCCCCCTCCTTTCGGGTACTCAAGACTTAAGCAAAGGTAAAGATTCGTAGGTCAAGCACGCTTATGGCGCAAAAGAAGATACGCTGTTTATATGTTCATAACTTCCCTAAAGCACTGTGTGCGCTAGGCTTGTTGGGGGACGGGCTATTGTAGATAATTATTTTTGCTCGGGGTGACATTCGTCATCCGACACGATGTCTTTGACATTAAATTGGATAGTGGGCGGCGTGAAGAAGTGGTTGTTTTCCAAGGTAAAGACGATCGCAAGGCGGTGTCCTTGCACCAGCTTAAGACTCCTTGCCTGTTGGTAAGCGAGCGCCATAAACGAGGGGAATTTCGCCCCGAGCGACACGGTAAACTTGATGTGCTCGTTGCCGCGTCCGAAGAGCTTGGCGGCGGGATCGGGCAATACCCCCCTGAGTGCAAACACAGGAGCTGGGTTACGCGGTCCGAACGGTTCGAACATAGCTATATCGCGAAAAAACGAGGGCGTAAGATCTTCCCATCGCAGGAGAGCGTCAATCTCAATGATCGGTCGCTTTTGCCGCACAGAGATCCGACGCGCGACCACCTCCTCAAAACGTTGCTTAAAAGGCTCGATATTCTCTTGCTTAAGGGTCAACCCCACGGCTTGGGTATGCCCGCCAAAGCTGTCGAGCAAGTCGGCACAGTCTGAAACGACCTCATAGATGTCAAACCCAGGAACGGAGCGTGCCGAGCCCGAGACAATCCCATTAGTCTCGGTGAGAATTACCACGGGGCGGTAGTGAATATCGACAAGACGGCTCGCTACGATTCCCAACAATCCCTTATGCCAGTGAGGATTGTAAAGGATGAGTGACTTCTGGTCGCGCAGCCCTAGGTCACTCGATGCCATCGCCAGCGCCTCACTCGTCATCTGTCGGTCGACCCCTTGCCGCTTAATATTGCTAACGTTAATGATTTGGGCATAGAGGGCAGCGGTAGCGTCGTCTGGCGAGGTAAAGAGCTCGACGGCAATACTGCCATTCATCATGCGCCCAGCAGCGTTAATGCGCGGACCGAGGCGAAAAATGATATCTTGCATCTCGATGGTACGCTCGCCAAGCCCCGCGACTTGTTTAAGTGCCTTAATGCCCGGCGAAGGGGTCTCGTTAAGACAACGGAGACCGTGCGTCGCTAAGATACGATTCTCATCAAGCACCTCAACGAGGTCGGCGGCGATGCTTAGCGCTACCAAATCAAGATGACGCAACAGATTGTGGATAGGGTATCCGCGGCGCAACGAAAGCGCTTGCAAGAGCTTGAAACCCACGCCCGTCCCCGACAAATATTTGCACGGGTAAGCACAATCAGGGCGCTTGGGGTCTAAGACGGCGACCGCCTGCGGGATTCCCTCGTCGGCAAAGTGGTGATCGCAAATAATGAAATCGACTCCAAACGAGCGAGCGAGGGCGACCTCGTGATAGGCTTTTATCCCACAGTCGAGGGCTATGACGAGTGTGTAGTCATTCTCTGCTGCAAAACGCACCCCAAGCTCTGAGATGCCATATCCCTCACGGTAACGATCGGGAATGTAGAGCCCCACCTCAACCCCCAACTCCCCTAAAAAGGAGTAGATAAGAGACACCGCCGCCGTGCCATCGACATCATAGTCGCCATAAACCAATACACGCTCGTCATTGTCCATGGCGCTAGAAAGCCGTGCGACCGCGACCTCCATGTCCTTCATCAGGAAGGGGTCATAGAGGTCGTTAAGCTTCGGCGCAAAAAACGAGGAGACTGCCTCGGGCGTAGTAACCCCTCGATCGAGCAAGAGCTGCGCGACGAGCGTCGAAATGGCACACTCTGCGCTAAGCCTAGCTCGACGAGCCTCATCGGTCGGATTGGGCTGTTTATAGAGCCACTCCTTGGTCATGCTATACCTCGAGGCGGTTAATCGGCCGCGTATGTGAAATGGAAGCCCTTGGCGATTTGTCGCAAGAGGGTATTTTCAACCAATCGGAAATCTACGGGGGTGTAGAGCTCTTGCTCCATTGAGGTCACGCCGCGATCGGTAAAGCCACAAGGGTTAATCTTATCAAAGTAAGACATGTCGGTCAAGACGTTAAGGGCGAGCCCGTGTGTGGTGACCCCGTGGTTAATATGGATGCCGAGCGCACAAACCTTGCGCAATGGGCGCGTCCGCGTGGCAGGAATCCAAACGCCGGGGGCATCCGTCAAAGTACTAGCAACGATACGGAACTCGTTAAGGGTCGCGATCACCGCCTTCTCAAGCTGCTCGACATACTTACGCGCCCCCAAGCCGAGCGAGGGGAGGTGTATGACGAGATAAATCACGACTTGCCCCGGTCCGTGGTAAGTAATATCACCACCCCGATCGGTATGCACGAGTGCCGGCACGCCGTCGCGCCCTTCGGCAACGAGAAGGTTGTTGATATTCCCATTCTTTCCGAGCGTATAGACAGGGTCGTGTTCACCCACAAAGAGAAAACCAATGGGCTCTGTCCCTCCCCCCCGAACCATGCCAGACACCAATTCGCAAGCAAGGGATTGCTCTTTCATGGCTTGCGAATAGTTACGGGCGAGTCTACGCAGAAGAACCTTCATAAAGTCTTGTTATTGGGATGAGAGACCACAAGCTGCTAATGCCTTTTCAGCATGAAAGGAAGAACGGACGAGCGGTCCCGACTCCACATAGCGGAAGCCTAGCGCTCGAGCACGAACGCCCAAGCGCTCGAACTCCTCGGGGGTCACATAGCGCTCAACGGGGATGTGCGTACGCCGCGGCTGGAGATACTGCCCTATCGTTAGCACAGCACACCCCACGCCACGGAGATCGACCATCGTCTGTTCGACCTCGGCTAGGGTCTCCCCGAGCCCGAGCATAATCCCCGACTTGCAAACAGCCCCCGCATCAGCAATCTGCCTCAGCACCTCTAAAGAATAACGGTATTGCGCACGAGAACGTACGTGGGGAGTAATCCGTTCTATCGTTTCAATGTTGTGCGCAACGATGTCGGGACGAGAGGAGAGTACCCGCGCCAGCGCCCCTTCCTTCCCCATAAAGTCTGGCAAGAGCACCTCAACCGAGGTCTTGGGCATCGCCGCACGGATCGCCTCTACCACACGCACCCAATGGTCTGCTCCTCCGTCGGGCAAGTCGTCCCGATCCACGGAGGTAAGCACCACATGCTTCAATTGTAAGATTTTGACAGACTGGGCTATCTTCTCTGGCTCTGCAGCATCGGGGGGCAGCGGATGCCCCGTCGGCGTCGCACAGAATCGACAACTGCGCGTACAGATATTGCCTAACAGGAGAAAGGTTGCCGTACCTGCCGCCCAACACTCCCCCTGATTCGGGCAGCGTCCACTAGAGCAAATGGTATGCAGACCCCGTTCTTCCAACGTACGAGAGACCCCAGCGTAGACGTCGCCGCCGCCAATTCGGATTTTTAACCAATCGGGTTTGCGCATATATACAGCGAGAGGATGAGGCACAAGAACAACCACCGAGCCCTATTCCTTCTGGGCTGCCCACGTATCCTTGAGCGTAGCCGTTCGGTTAAAGACGAGCTTGTCTGCGGTCGTGTCGGGGTCAAGCGCAAAATAGCCAAGACGCTCAAACTGATACTTATCGCCAAGCTGCGCCTTACCCAACTCGGGTTCGAGGTAGGCGGTCACGACCTGCAATGAGTCTGGGTTCAGGTTGTCTTTCCACGAGCCCCCCTCTGCCACATCATTGGGGTCTATCGTGCGGAACAAGCGGTCAAAGAGACGCACCTCGGCAGTCACCACATGTTGCGCCGATACCCAATGGATCGTGCTCTTTACCTTACGTCCATCGGGCGAGTTCCCTCCCCTTGAAAGGGGGTCGTAGGTACAACGCAGCTCGGTGACATTCCCCGCCGCATCGTGTATTACCTCCTCGCAACGCACAAAGTAGGCGTAACGAAGGCGCACCTCCGTCCCTGGCGAGAGGCGGAAGAACTTCTTAGGCGGGTTCTCCATAAAGTCCGCACGCTCGATATACAGCTCGCGCGAGAAGGGGACTTGCCGCGTACCTGCCGCCTCGTCCTCAGGATTGTTTACGGCGTCCATCCATTCCACCTCGCCCTCGGGGTAGTTGGTAATGACCACCTTGAGGGGATCGAGGACTGCCATCCGTCGCTCAGCACGGCGGTTAAGATCCTCACGGAGGTAGAACTCCAGCAGAGAAATATCTATCACATTGTCACGCTTCGCAACCCCGACCGCCTCGGCAAAGTTCCGCACCGCCTCGGGGGTATAGCCCCGACGACGCAGCCCGCAGATGGTCGGCATCCGCGGGTCGTCCCATCCACGGACGACACCCGTTTCCACCAATTCCAAGAGACGGCGCTTGCTCATCATCGTATAGGTGAGGTTCAGACGCGCAAACTCGTACTGGTGCGAAGGAAAGATGTTCAGAGCCTGAATGAACCAATCGTATAACGGACGGTGTACATCAAACTCGAGGGTACAGATAGAGTGAGTAATCTGCTCAATGGAGTCGCTCTGCCCATGCGCATAGTCATACATCGGGTAGATACACCACTTGTTCCCCGTGCGGTGATGCTCGACGTGGAGGATGCGATACAAGATCGGGTCGCGGAAGAGCATATTGGGGTGTGCCATGTCAATCTTCGCACGTACCACCTTTGTGCCATCGGCAAATTCCCCTGCCCGCATACGTCGGAGTAGGTCTAGGTTTTCCTCGGGCGTACGGTTACGATAGGGGCTATCAACCCCCGGCGTGGTCACCGTGCCGCGGTTCGCGCGGATCTCCTCTTGGGTTTGATCATCTACGTAGGCGAGCCCCTGCGTCATCAGCTGCTCACACCACGCATAGAGCTGGTCAAAGTAGTCAGAAGCGTAACGCTCTACCTCCCACTGAAATCCTAGCCAACGGATATCCTCCTTGATGGCATCGACATACGAGGTTTCCTCCTTCGTAGGGTTCGTATCGTCGAAGCGAAGATTAGTCTTCCCGCCATATTTCTTTGCCAGCCCGAAATTGATACAGATCGACTTCGCGTGCCCGATGTGCAGATAGCCGTTGGGCTCGGGTGGAAAACGGGTTAAGACACGCCCGTTATGGGTATTCTGAGCGAGATCGTTTTCGATGATCTCTTCGAGGAAGTTCTTCGGTTTCGCACCGTCCACCTTGAGCAATTCGTCTGCCATCCTAGCCATATTTTTACCTCACAAATATACGGCGCTTTTGTATAAAGCTAGGGAAACTAACGGATAGGGCGTTTCCCTTACGCTATCAGAAACCCATACTCATACACCTTGGGGACGATCCGCTGCCGCAGCACCTCCATTGCCTCCTTGAGCTCGCCCCACAAGCGCATATACTCGGGGTCATCGCTCTTGGCGTTCATCTTACCCTTGTCATTGCGCCCTTGAAAATATGCCCTGATGTCGTAGTACGAAGCGTTGGGGTTTGCCGCGGGCTGCGCATGGTAGTAGCGCCAAAGGTCTCTCCCCGCATCAAAGACCGCCGTTGCCTCGGGCGAAAAGACGAGCGGCTCGGACGGGACGAACGACTGGGATTGAAAGAGCGACCCCGTCGAGGTATCTTCCTGTGGTACGAGCTTCCCCGCCAT
>CALHZE010000284.1 GCA_938040915.1 uncultured Bacteroidia bacterium
GCGTACGCAGGAGCTCAAGCAAGCCATCGGCGTAGAGGCTCGTACGACGATTCTCAATCCGACCTATATCAAGGAGTTGGTTAAGGGAGGAGCTACCTCGGCCAACGGCTTTGACGAGCTCGTGCGGAATACATACGCGTGGAACGTGATGAAGCCCTCGGTGATCGACAAAGAGCTGTGGGATGATATCTATAAGACCTACGTCCTTGACGATAAGAACCTCGGTACGGTTGACTTCTTCGAACGGGAGAACCCCGCGGCGTTGCAAGACTTCACTGCGACCATGCTTGAGACTGTGCGTAAGGGGATGTGGAAAGCCTCGCCCGAGCAGGTAAAGAAGATTGCCGAGTTGCACGCCGAGTCGGTGAAAAAGCACAACGCCGGGTGTAGCGGCATGGTCTGTGGTAACGTGAAACTCCACGACTTCATTGCAGAGAATCTGCCAGCTGACCAAGGGCAAGACTATAAGAAGAATATCGACAACATCCGTCAAGCGCCTAAGAGCAACGACGGTGCGAAGTCGAAGGTACTCAAGAAGGAGTCCTCTGGCGAGCAGGCAAATGCGGCGAGCGATACCCCGTCGAAATTCCCGTGGGTGGTAACGGCAGCAGTGATCATCGCGCTCTTGGTGGTGATACAGATCGTGCGTCGCCGTCGTAAGAAGTAGCGCGCTGTGTGGAATTTGTAATAGGGATCTGTTGTGGGAAGCGTATTTCTCTTGTTGAGTTTCCTCGCCGTCTTGAAACTCGTGGTCGAGGAAGGGGAACGAACCTCGTGGATAGTGCGTGTGGTACACGCTCTACTCCTTGCGGGGAGCGTCCTGCTCTTGCATCCCTTTACATTGACCATCAATAAAATATGGGTTGACGAAACGCTCAACACCCTGAAGTGGCTTAACGATGTGACGCTCTTTGTGATGTTTGACATGTTGCTGAGCTTCCTTGCCGTCACAGCGCACGACGTCCGTTGGCCCTCGCCGAGGCGCATCCGTTATTATGGGCTGTTGCAGGTCGCTTTTGACACGCTCCACAAGTGTGCTTACTATCTTCCTCCGCTTCTCATTTTTCCGGCGCTCTTTTACTTCCGAGTGGAGCTATTGTTTTTGCTCCCAGGCTATTCGTTTATTGGGGTAACGGTGGCGTTGGCGGTCGTGGCGGCACTTTTGGTGCTATTTGCTCCCTACGTCAATCGCTGGTTAGCGCTCACGCGCGAGACGGCGATGTTACTGAGCTTTTTGACCTTCCTCTTGGTCGTCACCGCTATGCTCTTTACCCCCGAGGGGCTGGTGCATGGGGTTTCGCATTCTGATTTACCCGCCGAGCTCCTGCACGCAGGGCTACTCCTTTTAGGGTTGGTTGTCGTGGCGACGCTCGGTTATCTTTTACAACGCATCGCAAGGCGGAGGGCAAGGGCTTCCCGCCGTTCATCTGCAAGGTAGTTTATACAGCTCATGAAGTTTATTACTGACATTATGTTCTGGGTCTCCAACGGGTTGCTCATACCCGTTATCGTGGGGCTCATAGTCTTGTTTATCCTTTCTCTCCTCTTGTTAGGAGGTTATCTGGGGGTAAGGCAACGCCAGCGTGCGCACGCGAAGAAATATGCGCCGATTTTCAGCACTATCAAATACAGCGGTTTGAAAACCTTGCGCGAGACCCTAGAGGCGGCCGACCGTGCTACCCCCTTTGAGAAGATAGCCCTCGACCTGTTGCAGGTCGCACCAGCCGAGCGGAACTATCTCATCTCTTCCTACGAACTGGAGCTGGAAAAGCGCTTGTCGCGTCCGAAGATCCTGACCAAGTTCGGTCCGATCCTCGGGCTCATGGGGACGCTCATCCCCATGGGACCAGCGCTCGTTGCCCTCGGTACGGGCGACGTGGCGTCGATGGCTTACAATATGCAGGTCGCTTTTGCGACGACCGTCCTCGGGATGTTTGCCTCGGGGGTGGGCTACTTCCTCCTACAGGCACTTCGGGCTTACAATCAGCAAAACTTGATTTGGCTCGACTATATCAATGACTCGCTAAACGATACGCACGATGAGACTCCAAAGGCGTAGGTATCAAGAGGAGGAGACTGACCCCTCGAGCCTCCTTTCCAACATGTTTGACATTGCCATGGTGCTCGCCCTCGGGCTCATGGTCGCCCTCGTGACCAAGTTTAATATGACCGAGGTCTTTTCCAAGGAAGACTACACCATAGTGAAGAACCCAGGTAAGGATGATATGGAGATTATCATGAAGAAGGGCGAGAAGATCGAAAAGTATAAGCCGAGCGAGTCAGAAGACGCTTCTAGCAAATCGAAGGGAAAGAAGATCGGGATTGCTTATCAGCTCGAGAACGGAGACATCGTTTACATACCAGAGTAGAGAAGGGGGGAGCGAGCGTGGGGCGCGCAAGAGAGGAAAAGCGGAAGCGCGTTGGTGAAGAAGAAACAACCACGGCGGCGCAACTTGAGGAGGTCTGGCGAGCGGTGCTCGACGAGTATATGATCTATCTCCAGCTCGAACGGGGGTTCACAAAAGCGACGCTCTATGCTTATGAGCACGATGTGAGGATCTTGTCGAGATATGCGATTGACACCCTTCAAAAGTCGCCTTATGCCATAGCGCAGGTCGATATCGAGAGCCTCCTCTTTGAAATCGGGCGCGATGAGTATTTGGGGGTAAACTCCCAAGCTCGCCTTTTGGCGGGAATGCGCTCTTTTTTTCGCTACCTCGTTTTGGAAAATCGCATTGCCGGCGACCCGAGCGAGCTCATCTCCTCGTCGCGTTTGCCGCGTATCTTGCCCACGGTTTTAACAGCCGAGGAGGTCGATGCTATGGAGGCGCAGATTAACCCAGATAGCCCATCTGCCGAGCGCGATCTGGCGATTATAGAGATCCTCTATAGTTGTGGCTTGCGTGTCTCGGAACTCTCGGAACTCAAATTCCAGAATCTCTTGTTAGATGAGGGGTTGCTTCGTGTGTATGGTAAAGGGCAGAAAGAGCGTTTCGTGCCGATAGCTGAAAAAGCAAAATCGTGTATAGAGGCATATATTGTCGCACGGCGGCGCATTGAGGTGGCAAAGGGGTACGAATCTACGCTTTTCCTCAATCTTCGTGGTACGCGTTTTAGCCGGATTAGTGTCTTTAAGTTGGTCAAGCGCCTAGCGGCAGAAGCGGGGATCGTTAAGGAGATTAGCCCTCATACGCTCCGTCACTCCTTTGCTACAGCGTTGGTTTTAGGGGGCGCTGACCTGAGGGTGGTGCAGGCGATGATGGGGCATGCCTCGATTGTCACCACCGAGTTTTATACGCATCTCTCGCGTACGCACCTCCGTGAAACCATAGAGCAGTTTCACCCGCGAGGGCAGATGAAATAGCGGGGGAAGGGGCGCGGCGTCCCGTGGGGCGCGACTCTCTGTTTTCATGATTCATTTTTATCTTTTTGCAACGCAATATCTTTAGCG
>CALHZE010000285.1 GCA_938040915.1 uncultured Bacteroidia bacterium
GTCACCGAAGAGCTTATTCAGACCGTAACAAACACGGTTCTGAAGCCTACACTTGAGGGAATGGAAAAGGCGGGCACGCCATATACAGGTTTCCTCTTTGTGGGGATGATGCTCTCAAGGTCGGGCGAGCCTAAGGTCATAGAATATAACGTGCGGATGGGAGATCCCGAAACGCAGGTGGTAATGCTCGCTTTAGAAGGCGACCTCTTGACAGCACTTTATGATGCCGCAAACCATCAATTGAAACCGGGAGGGCTCTCTAGCAGTCACGATTCGTTTGTCGCGGTTTCGTTGGTTTCGGGGGGGTATCCAGGGGCTTATGAAAAGAATAAGGTTATCTCTGGCGCAGAGGAAGTAATACCTAACACCGAGGTCTTTCATGCCGGCACGGCGCTTGACGCAGAAGGACGCCTCTGCACGGCAGGCGGTCGCGTCTTTTCGGTGTGTGCACGTGGACAAAACCTTGAGGCGGCACGTAAACTCGCTTACGAACGGGCAGACAAGATCTTGTTTGACGGAAAGCGCAACCGACTGGATATCGGGGAGGATATCCTCCGCCTTTTGCACAAGTAGGCGTTTCCCAGCCCCTCACTTCAACCGTCTATGGAGAGGTGTTAGCTTTTTTCAATCGTCTCAGACCGAGTTCGCTCCTTGTCGGGTTGGGGGTCTTGCTCGTAGCCTTTGGGGCTTCTTACTTCGCAGGAACGCGGACGTGGCTGCCGCTTGACGAGTCGGTGCTACCGATTGGGGGGCGGTATCTGAGTGCGATCTCTTGGGAGGTGGGCTTCCCGCTGAGTGTGGTCATTCTGCTCTTGGGGAGTGCCTTGGCGCGGCAGCTGCTGTTGCGCTACATTTCAGGGCTTACGCGCTCCTATTTACCAGTCTTTTTAATACCGCTTTTGCTCGGAGGGTTGGGGCTCGGAGGGCATAACCTTTTGCCGCCGCTTGTGGCGATTTTCCTCTTAGAGTTAGCTTTTGCGCTCGTCCTTCAAACCGCCTTTTCCGCGAAACTCTATAGTGGGGTGTTTATGGTGAGTGTGTTGGTGGGGACGGCTTCGCTCTTTTACCTACCGGCGCTTTTTTTTGTCTACACCCCTATCCTCTTGTTGTTGCACCGAAGCGAGTTCCGCTTGCGCGGGATTGTGGTGATGCTGCTCGGTACGGCGCTTGTGCCTGTGTGGATCTTCTTTATTTCGTGGTTGGTCGACGAGCCGCTTGACAACATTTATCCGCTTTCGTTACTCCTGACCTTACAGCCTAGCGATATGTGGACGTGGACTTCGGCAAACCCCCTCCGCCCCATCTACATCTTCGTGGTCTTTTTGCTTTGGCTTCTGAGTCTGTTGTGGGTAAACTATCCGCATAAGGTGCACCGAGCGACGTATCTGTTGGTGCGCAACATCCTTTTTTGGAGTTTTGTGATATCGTGTGTGGCGCTCTTTTTGGTGCGTGACCCGTTTTATATGCTTCCCTTTGTGGTGGCTTTTTTAGCCATGATGTTTTCTTATATCTTGGCTTACTCGTCTGGGCGTAAACCGACCCTTCTTTTTGTGGTGCTTTTGTTGGTTTCGTTGGGCATGTATTGGGTATAGGCATAGCGCTCTCGTTATATTTTTGTTATTTTTGTGTTGTAGACAGTAAAAGAGCTTTTGAATGAAAGTCGGCGTAGTAGTCTTTCCAGGGTCAAATTGTGACCGAGATTCGGAATATTGTTTTGGTACTCTTATGGGGCACGAGGTGGTACGTCTTTGGCATAAAGATGCTAGCCTCCCCTCGTTAGACTTGGTGGTGATCCCTGGGGGGTTCTCTTATGGCGACTACCTTCGTTCGGGAGCTTTGGCGCGCTTCTCCCCCGTGATGGAGTCTGTGACGGCATTTGCGAACGAGGGGGGGAAAGTCCTCGGTATTTGTAACGGATTTCAGATTCTTTGCGAAGCAGGGTTGTTGCCAGGGACGCTCCGGCTCAATACACCGAAGCGCTTTGTTTGCAAGAACATCCATCTGTTGCCAGAGGTGAAAAGTAATATGCCGACGGCGAGTCTAGACCCACAAAAGCCATTACAGATCCCGATAGCGCACGGGGAGGGGTCATATTATGCAGATCGGGATACGTTGTCGTCACTCCGAGTCAACAATCAGATACTGTTCCGCTATTGCGACGAAAATGGTCACGTCTCTGACGCTGTGAACCCGAACGGCTCGGTGGATGGGATCGCGGGAATCTCGAGCGCCAACCACTGTGTGGTGGGAATGATGCCGCACCCCGAGCGAGCCGCAGACCCACAGCAGGGCAATACCGATGGGCTCGCGCTTCTACAGTCTCTTTTGACCTTCTGGACAAAACACTAAACCTAGTTGTATGATGGCACACTCAACCTCTTCTCCTTTTCACGCTTATGACATCCGAGGGCGACTCGGGCTAGAGTTTACGCAAGAGACTTTTGGTCTCTATGCGGCTTGGATTGCGCAGCTCTTTGGAGGCAAACGGGGGATCTGTATCGGTCGTGATGTCCGCTCTACCTCGGAAGAGTTGTATGAGAGTTGTATTGAGCATATCCGGCGGTCTGTGGATATACCGATCTACAATATCGGGGTGTGTACGACGCCGCAGCTCTATTTTTCCCACTGGCATCTGGGGCTAGACGCCTCGATTATGATTACTGCTTCGCACAACCCACCAGAGTACAACGGTCTGAAGGTGACGGGGTGTGGGGGAGACCCTATCGGTTATGCGAATGGTTTGCAAGAGGTTGAGGCGCGTTGCCTGCGCGGGGAAAAGTTGCCGTTGCTTGCAGAGCCACCTAAGGTCATCGATACGGATACGCGAGAGGCGTATCTCGCTTTCTTGCGTGGTTTTCAGGGGGGGCGTGAAGGGTTGCGCTTTGCCGTAGATGCGATGCATGGCGTGGTCGGTAAGTTGGTGAAAGACATTTTGCCCGACGCAGCATGTTATCTCAATTGTGAACCCGATGGGCACTTCTTGCCAGAAGGACCCAACCCGACGATTGCATCAAACCGCGTCGCACTCGAGCAGACGGTGAGGGAGCAAAGGTGTGACGTCGGGGTGATTTTTGACGGAGACGGTGATCGCGTGATGTTTGTCGATGAAACGGGAGAGCTCGTGCCGCCCGATCTTATTATTGCACTTTTGGGGGATTATTTCTATGGGCTTCGGGGGCGTGACAAGTCGCAACCCGTCTTGGTGGATATCCGGACTTCGAAGTCTACGACAGAGTATCTGCAACGGATGGGGGTGCCGGTCGAGGTGGGGCGCGTGGGGCGCGTCTTTATGTCGCGCAAGCTCCGAGCGATTCGTGGTTGTTTCGGTGGGGAGCTCGCCGGTCACTACTATTTCGGTGACTTTAACGACTTTGACTCGGGGCTTCTGACGGCGCTCTTGGTATTAGGTTCGTTGCAACGCATGAAGCATGAGGGGCATTCGCTACACGAGTGGGTGGTTAAGACGGCAAACTATCGTAACTCGGGGGAACTGAACTTTAAGGTTGCCGATGACCGTAAGCCGGCGCTTATCGAGGCGGTGCGTGCCCATTTTGTCGCTCAGGCACAACCTACGTTTGAAAGTGCGGAGGATGGTTATCGTGTCGAATTTGCGGATTGGTGGTTTAGCATCCGTTCGTCGAATACCGAGCCATTGTTGCGTCTGATTGTGGAGGCGCGCGACGAACGATTATTGCAGGAAAAGCTCCGAGAAGCGAAAGAGATTATTGAGAGATAAGGGCTCGTCTCTAGAGTAACGGGAAAGGTTTATTGAAAATGGGGTGGAACGCATTCGTTTGCGTTCCACTTTTTTTTGTGGGGAGCTCTTCGGAGTCGCGCTCGGGCGTAAGTCAAAATGCTAAAGACGGGCGCATCGCGTTGCCTCCTTACACCGGACACACGCATTGATAATCAAATATGCCTACAGGGGACAGGGTTCGGCGTTTCGAGCCCTTTGCGCGCTCGCCCATATATGGAGATGGATTCCCCCGTGGGGGGGGAAGGGCAAGCGGGTAGAAAAATTAATGGGCTTTCCATAAGCGTTGGGTAAAGCATGCCGAGCTCTGAAATAGAAGAGATAAAACGACTTTTAGTGAAGACAAAGCGCTCGTAAAAGCCTATTTAACGGCAATTGATGGCACGCGGCTTGCGATGCTTTGGAAACATTAATAACTTACATAGTTCGCGTAAAAAAAAACATTGGGATTTTGGTAAAGGTTAATTATCTTTGTGTAGTCACTAAGATGATTAGAGCCAATGGAACTGTCTTTTGCATTTCATTTCTTGTAGGTTGCGTTAGAATTTTCTAAATAGTTTTTGCCATGAAACATCTTTCGGTCAGTGCGCGGTTACACCTCTTTTTTGGTGTGATTATCTTTCTGTTTCTTTTCTTTGGCGTCTCATCTATCTTGCAGTCTCGCCGTTCTCGTACGGTCGTGCGTTTGCTGTATTCGGCAGCGGTGGCTAATTATGATGTGAGCGCGGCGACGATTGCGATGAATAAATATTTGGCGCAAGGCAATGACGCTGATTATGCGGCTACGACAACTTGTTTGGATAGCGCCCAGTCGCGCCTTTCGATTTCAGCGCAGTTGTCCGAAGAGATAGATGATGCGACGGGGCTTGCCGATGTAAAGCAGGCCAACGACGAGTTGACCTCGCTGGTGAAGCTTAATAAACGCTTGCCTTCGGAGTTGAAGCGGAATGACGCCTATACCGATGTGATTGTGCGCGCCTATAACGCCGTGATGCAGGAGGTGAAGAAGCAAGACATGGTCTCGTCAGACTTTCTGGTGGGGATGTGTGAGGGAAATGATTGTGTAAATCTTTACTTAGGTCGCGGCAAGGTGGAGGCGTTGAATGAAGCGATCGCCCACTTTACGGGGGTGAGTAAGTATGTTACGAATGCGGGGCTTGCAGAGCAGCTCCGCGAGTTGATCAAAGCTGTGCAAGACTTGCGTCAATTTGCTCAAACATTTTCGGGTCTGAAAGCAGAGGTGGCTACTTTGAGTTTGCAGTGTTCGGATAGCTTGGACGATATTAGCGAATATTTTGTGACGACTTATAGGGAGCACTATGAGGAACTCTTTCTTTACACGCTCGTGATGTTGATCGTCGTTTTAGTCTTTTCTGTGGCAGTCTCTCAATACACGGCTCGCACGACGGTGTCGGCGTTACGTCAAGGTGTGGAACAGATGCAGCTTTGTGCGACGGGTAATTTTAACTCGCATCTTTCGAGAGCTCTTTTGGCGCGTCACGATGAGTTCGGTCTTTTGGCACAGTCGATCGATGAAATGACTCGGCGCGTAAGAGAGGCGATCGGAGAGGTAAAGCTTGGGGCTAACAATATGGAGGATGCAAGTGCGCAGCTCAATCTCGTTTCTCAAAAGGTGTCTCAGGGGACAAATTCGCAGGCCTCAAGTGCCGAGGAGGTGAGTAGCGCGATGGAGCAGATGGCGGCGAACATTGATCAGAACGCAGACAATGCGACTCAAACGCAGGCGATCGCACACGCCATGGAGGAAAAGATATTGCAGGTCAATGAGCTCTCCTTGCGCTCGTTGGAGTCCGTAAAATCGATTACAGAGAAAACTGCGATTATTTCGGAGATCGCGGCTCAAACCAATATTCTTGCCCTGAATGCTGCCGTAGAGGCTGCTCGAGCCGGCGAGCATGGTCGCGGGTTCTCGGTGGTGGCCTCTGAGATCCGGAAGCTTGCCGAGCGGAGTCGTGATGCGGCTTCTGAGATTGCGAGTTTCTCGACGCGTTCGTTGAGCGATACCCATTCGGCTGCCCGTGCTTTAGACGATGTGCTCCCCGAGGTGAAGCGGACGGCGCAGTTAGTCAATGAGATCGCTACGGCGAGTCAAGAGCAACGTCAAGGGGTAGATCAGATCAATGCGGCTTTGCAACAACTCTCTGAGATTGTGCAGCAGAATGCGGCAGCGAGCGAGGAAATGGCGACCTCTGCCGAGGAGCTTAATACGCAGGCGGAGAGTTTGAATCATGCAAGTTCCTACTTTGTCGTTTCGTAGTTTTTGGGTGAGCGTCTACGTGGCTCGTTGACGCTGCGTTTACTTTTTCTTTTATTAGGGGTGAGCTCGGGAGGTTACGCGCCTGAGCTCATCTTTTTGTCTTAGGGGGAAAAGAGGGGGAGAGGATGTGTAAAAGATTGTGTAACTATGTAGCGCCGTTGCGAGTCTTTGTGAACTCAACCTACAACCCTATCTCAATGAAAAAGAAAGAACTAGGAGAAAATTTCCCCACCCTTTTAGATTTCTTTTTGGCGATGCTCTGCAGAGCCTATCCTGACATCGAGAGTATGGAGGGGTTGCTTAAGATCTGCTCAGACAAGGTCTTTTTTGATCCAGCGTGGTGGAGTACAAAGGGATTTAACGAATCAACCTTTTTGGGCGTCTTGGCGAGGCTTTGGGTGCATCCCCAAGGGATTGTGGATAACTTCTCTGACGAGGAGTTGGAAAAGGTCGTTGCTGACATCGAATCGGAAGAGACGATGCCAGTCAGTGATTTGGTCGCCGAGATAATGGAGGAAAAGGAGGAGGAAGAAGGCGGGATTTCTTTTTGTCATATTCCTGAGAATGAGACTCCTAGCGAACTCTTGCAAGATTTGAATAGAATAGGAGTCGATGGTTTTGATTTCGAAAAGTTTATAGAAAAATATTCTGAACCCATTGGTGTGAATGCCGCAGATTATAAGAGGCTGGTGGATAAGTTGGAGGAGTTTTTGAGTGGGATCGACCCGCTCGAAGCTAAGAGAGCTCTTGTCGGGGAGTTTTTGAATATCAATAAAGTTATACAGATACGCATTGATGAAAAAAGAGAGAGTCGTCTTCTTGATGTTCTCTCTTTGGGATCTTGTATACCACGATCTTTTAACGAAGTAGACTATCAGTTGTGGAGTCGTCTTATTGGGCTTGCCTAGTTCTTTGGGGCGTGGGAATGTGGTAGATATTTCCTACCTTTGTCCTCAGAACTGATTTTGTCTATCAAAGAACGGGATCGCTAGAGTCTTATTTGTCTGCGAATGGCGTTGCATAGAGAAGGAAAGAAAACCGTAGTGGTGGTCGTGTTGGGCGCTCTTGTGCTCTGTGCTCTTATTGGGGTTCTGCTAATACTCTCTGGGTGGAACTATACGTTAAGGAGCATTCTTATTGCTTTGGTAGCTATTGGTTTGATTTTCGTGTGTTGGTTTGTTGGCAATTTCTTCCGGATTGAGAAGCGAGTTTGTGCCGCCGAGCCGGCACACTGTTATAGCCCTGCCGACGGGCGCGTGGTGGCGATCGAGCGGGTTTACGAACCTGAGGTGCTGAAGCGAGAAGTGCAGGTGGTGTCGATCTTTATGTCGGTTTGGAATGTCCATTTCAACCACTATCCGGTCTCTGGGGTGGTGGAGTATGTGCGCCATCACCATGGAAAGTTTCTTGTGGCGTGGCATCCGAAATCGTCGACAGAGAACGAACGCACTACGGTGGTTGTGCGCACGCCAGAGGGCGAGGCGGTGCTTTTCCGCCAGATTGCGGGGGCTGTAGCGCGTCGGATCTCTTGTTATGCGCAGGAAGGGGAAACGGTGACGGCGGGGGCGGAACTAGGTTTCATTAAATTTGGCTCTCGGGTGGATATCTTTTTACCGCTTGAGGCAACCCTTTGTGTGGAATTGGGAGAGAAGGTGAGAGTGTCGGAAACACTGCTCGCCAAGCTATAGAGAAAGTATTACATCTGAAGAAGTAGGTTAACCATTCGAAATGAATATTACTGCGGAAAAAAGCAATTTGGCGAACGTTCAGACGATTCGTTTAGATTTTACGCCGGCTGATTATAACGAGGCTCTTAAGAAAGAGGTGCGCGAGGCGTCGAAGCAGGTCAACTTGCCGGGTTTCCGTGCGGGGCATGTCCCGACGAGTCTGGTAGAGAGAAAGTATGGCGCGGAGTTGTTGCGCGGTGTGGTGCAGAAGCAGAGTGAGAAAGCTGTCAATGAATATCTCGAAGAGAATGGTATGGTGACAGTGGGCGGGATTTTGCCTAACCCCAAACAGGAAACTTATGAAGTTAAGCCTGGTGAGAATCTCTCCTTTATCTTCGATCTTCTTGTGGTTCCGCAGTTGGAGATTCCCAGTGATCTGCAGCTAGAGTGTGTGCGCCCAGTGTTTAACGATGAGTATTGGGCGCGTTATGATAAGCGACTCACACGTCTGCGTTTACGTTACAACGGGCAGGAGGGGATTGGCGAGGGCGTGACACTACATCTCTCTCTTTCGGTGCCTGTCGAACTCCCCGAGGGAGAGGAACGTTCTGCAAATGAGGAACAACATTGGTCAGGACGTCATCAGCTCGTTGTTGATTGGGATGAATTGACACCGGAGTTGCAAGAGCTACTACGGGGAAAGAATGTGAAAGATACGGTCGTTCTCACACCAGAGCAGTTGGAACACAATCGGCACATATTGTCTTGGGAGTATGTTGAGGGGGATCTTACTGATCCGTTCCGTGCGCGAGTGCAGACGGAAGGGGTTCTGTTAACCGTTCGGACTCTTTTTTCCTACGAGGATCGAGAGTTGACAAAAGAGATACTTCTTGCCTCTTTGGCTGCTGAAGAGGTGGATAAACCAGATTCTTACGAAGAGCTCTTGGGGGCAGTGCATGCTCAGCATGAGCGGTTGGTGCAGTTGGCGCTTAAGATTGCTTCGGCAAAGACTGGTTTAGAGCGCTTGGCTTCGGAATGGGAGTTTGAAATACCGATAGAAGTGGTCAGCATGATCTTGATGCTGCATGGTGCAAAGAGTCAAGATATTGCGTGGCGAGCGTTTATTCAGCGGACACGGTTGCGTGAAGAAGGTTTTTTCCGCGTCTTGCACGAGGCTGTGAAGGATGAGGCAAAGCAAATTATGGACGATCCAGATCGAGGTATTTTGCTCTTGCGTATGCTCTTGGGGGCAAGCCTTATGATGTCGCGTGAGGAGGAGGGGCTCTTTTTCCGCTTGTTACCAGAAGTGCAGACTTTGAGAACCGTGATGGAGCGTTCGGAGCAAGATGAGCGGTATCGTGAGGCGTTCTACCAAGATCGCGTATGGTTAAACACTGTAGAGGCGTTTTTCAACAAGGTCGATGTTACGTTTAAGGATGTCTCAATCGATGAA
>CALHZE010000286.1 GCA_938040915.1 uncultured Bacteroidia bacterium
GCCCCTTAAAGAGCTCCTTTTTCCCTTCGAAATAGGCTTTGAGGGTCGACAGGAAAAGACTTTTACCAAAACGGTGCGGACGGCTCAAAAAGAAGACATTGCCAAGGGCAAGAAGCTTTGCTATGTACTGCGTCTTATCTACGTAAATATCCCCTTGCCTGCGCAATTTCTCAAAATCTTGCGTACTTATTGGCAAACGGCGTGGTCGATCCATCTCAACGGACTTTGGTAGACACGAAGATAACGAAAAAGCGCCATTCGCGCTTTTCCCCCCAAAAAAACAGTCCCAATCTCCCGCTCTTATCAACAAAAAAGGCGCAGCCCGTGTATGGGCTGCGCCACTTAGGTTGAATCGCTCTGTAAAGAGTCAATCGCCTAAAAAAAGGACTATTTCATGAGCTTCTTGATTGCGTTGGCAAGACGCTTTACGCCCTCTTCGTTCTTCTCCTTAGACATGTAAGAGAAGTTGCAACGAAGGGTGTTCTTCCCCGTCCCGTCACAGAAGAAGGTCGTCCCCAAGACGAAGGCCACCTTCTCCTCAATGGCTATCTTAAAGAGCTCCTCAGCATCCATATACTCGGGGAGGGTCAAGAAGAGGAAAAGCCCCCCTTCGGGTTCTGTCCACGTAACCCCCTCTGGCATATACTTCTTAAACGAATCGATCATCACTTGGCGCTTCTCGCGGTAGTTTTCGATAATCCCCACGAGGTTCTTGTCAAAGAGCCCAGACTCGATATAGCGCGCCGCAATCTTCTGTACAAACGGCGGCGTACAGAGGTCGGTCGCTTGCTTTGCCATGACAATCTTGTCGATAATTTGCGGGTCGGCAATCACCCAACCGATACGGAAGCCCGGCGCAAAGGTCTTAGAGAACGTCCCCAAGAGCACCACACGCCCCTCATCTGCAAGTTGGTAGATCGTCGGTTGTTCCTTGCCTGCAAAACGAATTTCGCGATAAGGGCTATCCTCGATAATCAAGATGTCATACTTCTGTGCTACAGCGATGATCTCCTTCCGGCGAGCCTCGGGCATGGTAATCCCCGCGGGGTTCTGGAAGTCAGGGATGCAGTAGATAAACTTCGGGCGCACTCCCTGCTTCTGCAACTCGGCAAGCTTTGCGTCAAGAAGGTCTGCGCGCATCCCCTTATCGTCGAGGGGTATCCCCACAAGGTTCGCACCATAATTGACAAAGGCTTGGAGCGCACCGAGGTAGGAGGGGAGACCACAAATGATGGTGTCGCCCTTATCGACAAAGATTTTCGGGAGCAAGTCTAACGCCTGTTGCGACGCGGTGGTGATAACCAAGTTCTCAAGCCCAAGCTTAAGTCCTTGCTTCTGGTAACGCGCTACGAGGAGCTCGCGCAATTTCGGTTCTCCTTCCGTAGAACCATACTGCATAGCTTGGCGTCCCTCTTCGTCCAACATTTTGACGACGATCTCCTTCATTTCTTCCACAGGGAAGGTTTCAGGCGCAGGTAACCCGCCTGCGAAGGAGATGATATCGGGCTTTTGAACGAGCTTTAAGAGTTCGCGGATTGCCGAGCGGCGCATCCGCTTAGCACTCGAAGAGAACAACGAATCCAATTCCTTAACCATTGGCGTAACTTTTATAGGTAAGTGATTGGCAAGACTGCCTATTCTTGAACGCAAGTTAGGTAAAATAACTCACCCACACAAATTAGCGCTTTACTATCCGTAAGGTTTTCGTTTCACCGGCTTCACTTTTCAGGCGCAAGAGATAGATGCCTAGGGGGAGATCGTCGGTGTCTACCGAGGTCTCGACACCCTCTATACGTCCGGCTTTGACAAGCTGCCCTTGCAAAGAGAAGAGTTGGTAAAGGACGGCTTCCCCAGCCTCATCACGGATAGCAAGTTGTCCCTCGAAGGGGTTCGGGTAAACCACCACGTGCGTCAATTGCGCTTCCTCGACAGGTGTGCCTTCACCATCTTTGCCAAAGCTAACGGTAATCGTTACCGCATAGCTCAAGACAAGCTTGCCGGTATATGAGCCATTGGCTTGTTTTTCCAAAGTCAACTCTTGACGTTCGTTCGTTCCACCTTCGGCACCATCAAGCTTTTCTTTCTCAAAGAGATAGAATAAATGGGGTTCTTTTTCCGGATTCGCACTCTTGACCGTAAAAGAGAGCTCGGTGTTGCGGAGGACAGAGCTCGACCCCTTAAGCTCCTTATCGCCAGCCTTAACCTCCAGATTGCCCTTATCAGACGTGGGGGCGTTGAAATTTACCCGCAAGTTGTCGGGCGCGAAAGTCGTGTTGAACGTAATGTTGGAAGCCCCGACTTGCACCTGTCCCTGCCATAGCCCAGGTTTGGTCGCTATCGGACGCATAGAGACCGGCGTCTCGCCCGTTTTCCCCTCAGTCGAGTAGGTCACTACGGGGCGCTTGGTCTTGTTCTCAGACACAACTTCTACGAGCAAGTAAGTGTTTTGCGCAACGACCCCACCCGTGAGCACCAGTTGAGGATCCTCAGGGTTCTGATACAACGTCATCTTGCCTGCGTCGGGACTAAAGGGCTTGATGTTGACGACCACCTCGCTCTTCTTAAACTTTGGCGTGAGCTTCGATTTAGTCACCTCCGTAGTCGCCCTAAAGCCGATGAGGCTATACGTATAGCGGAAAACCCCCTCGACCGTCTTCAGACTTTGCAATGTCAATTCTCGCGTTCTGGGTTCTCCCCCCTCATTCTCCCACGTAACACTCTCGATAGCAAACCCCGGCTTAGGGAATACAATCACGGCATAGAAGAGATTTTTCTCCAACTCATACGGCGACTTTAATATATCATCGAGTATACGGATCGCATCCGGCTTTTGACCATCCCCCACCAAACCGTCAGTTTTGCGGATCTCGATGCGCCCCCCGTCGACGTCGACGACCTCCATAGGGATAGTCGCCTGAGCATAGACGCCCCCCACCAAGCCGATGAGGGAAAGTGTAACAAATAGTTTTTTCCACGTGTTCGTCATAGTGTGTAAAATAATCTCGTTGCTTACATGAAATTCTTGGCGAGACGCCCCCGCACCGCCGCATTAGCACCGCGTTACGAGCTCCTCCTCCCACCTTATTACCTCTACAAAGGTACAAGAATAACGCAGAACAGAGGCTAAAAGTCTAAATAGAAGGGCGCGGTCAACGCCCGATACTCGGCAGAGTAGTCGCCATCGGCATTGTGAATAAAGAGCTCTTCGACTATGGGCGTACACCGCTCGCGTCGGAACTCACACAACAGCCGTTTGGTCGCCACTTGCGGCTTGTCGGCCACCGCCACTTGCCGAGAGCAGTAAAGCCCCACCCCAGCCGCTTGTGCGACAAATGCACTTCCCTCGGCAAGGGGAAAGATAGCGACGAAGCGTCCCGAGGGGCTTAACGAGAGCTCGAGCCCTCCCAAGAGATCTTCTGTGGGCAAGGAGAGGGCGTGACGCATCTGGTTACGACGGGCATTGGGCGAGGGAAGCGAATCTACGTAATAGGGAGGATTGCTGACCACGAGGTCATAAGGCGCATCACACGTCTCGGCAAAGAGCTGAAAAGGGGAGTGAACGACCTCGATTTGCGAAGCCCACGGCGAGACCGCCGCGTTCTCGCGCGCCTGCAAACAAGCCTCGTGATCTATGTCAATGGCGTCTACCCACTGTGCGCCGCGTTGGAGTAGTTGCAGGGCAATAACCCCCGTCCCCGTGCCCACCTCCAAGATACGGCGTCCCGCCACATCAGGCGTCCATGCCCCCAGCAATACGCCGTCGGTGTTGACCCGCATGACGTCACGCCTCTGGTGTACAGTAAACTGCTTAAACTGAAAATAGTCACGACCGCGTGTCATGAGGTGCTAAGATTTTCCCGTCGGCCATCCGCACCACACGGTCAGATTGGCGCGCAAGGTCGGGGTCATGGGTCACGATAACAAACGACTGGCGCAACTCGTCGCGGAGGCGAAAAAACAGCCCGTGCAGTTCGGCCTTGTTGCCCGTATCCAAATTCCCAGACGGTTCGTCGGCAAGGATGAGTTGCGGCTCGTTGATCAAGGCACGGGCGACCGCCACTCGTTGCTGTTCGCCCCCCGAGAGCTGGTGGGGTTTGTGCTGTAAGCGGGCACCAAGACCGAGGAAGTCGAGTAGCTCCGCGGCACGCTCTCTTACGCGCCGGAAACGCACCCCGTGGATGAGGGCAGGGATGCAAACATTCTCCAACGCCGTAAATTCGGGCAAAAGGTGGTGAAACTGAAAGACGAAACCGACGGACTGATTTCGGAAGCGGGCGAGCTCTTTGGCTTTCAAGGCAAAGACATTTTGACCGGAAAAAGAGACCGTCCCAGCATCGGGACGGAGCATCGTCCCCAATATCTGGAGTAGCGTGGTTTTTCCCGCCCCAGAAGCGCCGACAATAGTGGTCACTGCGGCTGGCAAGATATCTAAGTCTACCGAATGGAGCACCTCGAGCTGTTCGTAGCGTTTGGTCACTCCACGGATCTCGACTAGGGGTTGTGGATTAGGCATCGCGCACGTGTTCCTTGGTCTACGAGAGTCGGGGGGGGAGGGGGCTAGTCTTTCATCCGGTCTTCGGTGCGGTAGACCTGTGCCAGCAACTCTAAGATGCTCTCAGAGAGCGCTTGCGGCGAGAGCTGCGGCTCATTGGAGAGGAGGTAGAGGGGCAACGGAGATAACGACGGATGGTAGGGGGGTTGCATATAGTCAGTTTTGACAATTGCGAGCCCCTCGCGCTCATAGAAATTCATGCGGCGTTTGCTCATCTCGTCTGTCGGAGGCTCCACCTCTAAGAGGAGAGGCTTAGGGGTATTGGCAAGCAGGGTTCGCAACACCATTTGCCCATAGCGACGATTGCGGAAAGCTTGAGCAATGGCAAAGTGTTCGCAATAGACCACATGGGTAAAACACCAGCAGTGAAGCAGACCGATACACTCCCTCGCGCAATAGATGCGAAAGAAGCAGACCGCCTGCGAGGCAATAGCCTCAGACATGCTTTCTATCGGTCGGCGCTCCTCAAACGGAAAAGAGGACTCGTAAATCTTCACAATCTCAAGCAACTCGATCGGGCGCGTCGTACGCCGCAGCTCAAGTTCGCCGATGTGCACCCCCTCTAAAGCCTTAAGACACATCCGCGTCGAGTATCCCTTTTACTTGACAAATTTCCACAAACGACGCACCGTTGGTTGAGCCGAAACTACCCGCTAAGACGAGGATGTAGTCATCTTTCGCCACGATCCCCCGTTTAAGTAGCGTATTCAGCGCATTGGAGACAAAGACATCTCGCGAGGGCTGCCGCTCCATATACATCGACTCGACGCCGTAAGAGAGTTGCAACTCGCGGGCAACATACTCTCGATAGCAAATCGCATAGACGGGGATATGCCCACGGAAGGCCGCAAGGTAACGGGGCGTGCGCCCTGTGAGCGTGTCGGTGATAATCGCCTTAATGGGTTGATGTTCACAGGCACGGACAGCCATTCGCGCCAAGGTTTCGGTCAAAGGGTTAGAGACCCGATGGAGTTTCTGGTCGAGATCCTTTGGGGTATAGCGCTCTATTTCTTCGGCAATGCGCGACATGGTGCGCACAGACTCGACGGGGTACTTCCCATTGGCGGTCTCGCCGCTGAGCATGATGGCATCCACGCGTTGGTAGATGGCGTTTGCCACGTCGCTAATCTCGGCACGCGTGGGGCGCGGGTTCTCGATCATGGTGTGCAACATCTGGGTTGCGATGATCACGGGCTTTTTGCTTTCGATACACTTCTGCACAATCATCCGTTGCGCTGGCGGTACACACTCTCCGGGGATCTCGATCCCCAAGTCGCCGCGCGCCACCATCACCCCATACGCGACGTCTAAGATCTGGTCGATGTTGTCGATCCCCTGTTGGTTCTCAATCTTGGCAATGATGCGCGCGTCGCTCCCTTCCTTACGCAGGAAATCTTGCACAAGCTCGATGTCCTCACGCGTGCGTACAAAGGAGTGCGCAATAAACCGCACATTCTTTTGCGCAGCGATGCGGAGGAACTGCTTGTCGCGTTCGCTGAGCGTAGGGAGGTCTATCGGTATCCCTGGGATGTTGACACTTTTGCGACGCTTGATGAGTCCGTCGGTCTGCGGGATACAGGTTACCGAGTCGGGGTGACGTTCGGAAACGACGAGCTCGAGCGAACCGTCGTCAATCAGTACTCGGCTCTTTAGACTAATGGTCTCTAGGAAGCGATCAGAGGTGAGGTAGAGGTTTGTTCCACGTGAAACACCGTTTGGGTCGCCATAAATGGTTACGGGTTGCCCCGCGACCACCTCGAGATCGTCGCCGTGTGCCGAGGTGCGAAGTTCGGGTCCTTTGGTATCCACGAGTAGCGCCGTGTTGGGGGCATACTCCCGCAAGCGATCGATCATTTCGCCCATCTCTTCGGGCGTTTGGTGCGCGGTGTTGAGTCGGAAAACATTGACGCCCGCCTCAATGAGCGCCTCAATAAACTCTCGGTCACAGCGTAGACTCGAGAGCGTTGCTACGATTTTCGTGCGTTTGGTCATCCGGTGATGTGTGTCTTTTGTCAGAGGGGCACTTCGTTGTGGCTTGAAAATGGGCGCAGCAGGTTGCGCCCCTACAAACGCCCATTTACCACATTTTTCGTGCGGACGCAACGTGATACGCCCGTTTTTAACGTGTTGCACACCCCCTAATCATTCGCTTTGAGAAAGGCCATCGCGTCCTCGACCATCCCCTTTGCTCCGACAAAGAGCGGGGTACGCTCGTGCACCGACTGGGGGACAATGTCAAGGATGCGCTCTGTGCCGTTAGTCGCCATCCCCCCCGCCTGTTCGGCAAGGAGAGCCATCGGGTTACATTCGTAAAGGAGACGCAATTTCCCCCGAGGTGCATCGGCGGTCGCAGGGTAGATGTAAATCCCCCCTTTGAGGAGGTTGCGATGGAAGTCTGCCACCAGTGACCCGATATAGCGTCCCTTATAGGGCTTCTTCTTTTCGGGGTCGAGCGTCTGGCAGTCGGCGATATAGGCTTGTAGCCCTTTAGAGAACTGACGGAGATAGCCCTCGTTGGTACTATAAATAGAGCCTCGCTCGGGGGTCGTGATGCTCGCGTGTGAGAGACAGAACTCGCCGATGCTTGGGTCTAAGGTGAAGCCATACACGCCGCGCCCCGTGGTATAAACGAGCATCGTCGAGCTCCCATAGATGACATACCCTGCGGCACACTGCTGTCGTCCGGGCTGGAGGAAGTCCTCTTCGCGCGCCATTCCTCCACGCGGGGTAATGCGGCGGTAAATGCTGAAGATCGTCCCAATGGAGACATTGACGTCGATGTTTGACGAACCGTCGAGGGGGTCCATACAGACAATGTAGTTGCCATTCTTTGCCAAGTCGGTATCGAAGAGGATCGACTCTTGGTTCTCTTCTGAGACGACCCCACAACACTCGCCGCTATTGCGACAAGCGAGGATAAACTGCTCGTTGGCCAAGACGTCGAGCTTTTTCTGATCCTCCCCCTGCACATTTGACGAACCTGCGTCGCCGAGGATGTCGACCAGCCCCGCCTTATTGACCTTCTTGTTCACAATCTTCGCGGCTACGGCGAGGTGATAGAGGAGGCGCGAGAACTCGCCCGAGGCATAAGGGAAGTCGGCTTGACGGTCAATGATAAACTGGTTGAGGGTCACTACGCGATATGTGGATGGCATGGCTATTATCTATCTCGTTAAACAAACCAAAGAGTCAACACACCAAATATAGGCGTTTTTGGGCATATCCGCCCCCTCTTTGTTGCCATCCGTCGCTTATTTTTTCTTTTTGACCCCCAAGAGGTCGTCTAAGATCTCGGGGAGGGCTTCTACGCCAAGGCGCTTGATCACGATCTTGTGATCTTTGTCTAGGAGGTAAACCACGGGGGTGCTATAGATGTCATACGTGTCGGCAAAGTGGCTCTTGCGATAGGGATCCCAGACGTTGACCCACCACTCCATCTTGTGCTCGATAACATACTTTTGCCACTCGGGACCGTCGCCCGTGGTCATAAACCCGATCATGCGGAGGCGCTTGGGGTCATAGCGTCGCGCTATCGAGTCGAGCTTGGGGATGGTCACACGACAATGGCTGCAACTCGGTTCCCAAAAGACGAGGATCGTCGCCTCGGCTTTGTCTTTAAGCAACTCAAAGGTCTGCCCCGTGAGCGTCTCGACGGTAAAGTTAGGGGCTACCGACCAAAGGAGGTTGGGGCGGATCTTGTCGACGCGCTCTTTGAGACGCCGGAGGAAGTCTTCGTCTGCCCACGGGGTCTTTCCCGCGAGATATTGCTGGTCGGCAATGTGCACAAAGACCGCATCCATGCCGATAAGCTCTGAGCTCTGGTATTTGTTGAGGAGGTAGCTCGTCCAGTAACGGTGGGTCTCGGGGTTCGCGCTTGCCCGCTCAATAATCTTGTCACAATACTTGTTTAACGTGTCGGGGATCTGCAGCAAGACCTTGTCTAGAAAATAATTGACCTTGGGAAGGACGACCGGCGTACGGAGCAGGGCAGGCGAGGCAAGGTCGATGTTGTCAAGATAGTGCGCACTGTGGTAGGCATAGCTCCACATCCAGCGTGCGGAGTCTACATTTTTCACTTCGGGGGCAGGGGTATACTCGGGGATGGTCACTGGGATGGTGGCGCGCACAAAAGCCCCAAGGACGTCACCGGCGTGTTCGTCTTGCAAGCGTCGTTGATATGCCTTTACTTGCTGATCGAGAGCATCGAAGCGCGCCTTGAGCTCTTCCTCGCGTTTCTTGGTCTCTGCTGCCTCGCGGGGGAGGGTTCTGACAAGACTATCTTCCTTACGCAAGAGCTCGTTCTTCTCTTGCATTTTTCGCATAAAGAGCTGGAACTGAAGAAAATCGCTCGAGACCTTTGAGCCGTCGACCTTTTGGCTCTCGGCAAGGTTAGCCACGTCGAGCGAATAGGAAAAGTGCTGTTCGTGCCCGATGAGCAAGTCTACGGTCTCGCCCCCAGGGAGGAGAAAGAGATAGAGCCCCTCATCGAGTGCCGAGTCGCGTGTCCAGAGGGCGTGTCCCTTCGCATCAAAGCGGATCGAGTCTTGCACATAGCGTCCCTCGGCAAAGTAATAACCGAAGATAAGGGTAGAGTCTTGCGCTCCGTTAAAATGCAAGTCGAGGCGGGGTTGCGCCTTGAGCCCCACACCACTCATCAGCCCCACCAGCAAGAGTAAAGAAGAAAAACGTAAAAGGCGTGCACGCATTTTTAGACCGATTTGAGAGACCTTGTGACCCATCTTGTCGTCGCACAAAAGTACGAAAAGAAGCTAGCCCCACGGGGCAGGAGAAGCTTATCGACGCCTTTAGAACGCCCAAAGGGGGGATTTTATTGACAATACGTTGCGGTACTAAGGGCGAGTCGCCCGTCACCCGCTGTGTAGGATCTTTAGGAATTCCAAATCTCAAATTAAGAGGGAAGTGAAAAGAATGGGCGTTTAGATATGATGGAAGTCGTCTAAAAACGGCTATTTCTAGGAGCATTTTAGGTAGGTCATTCTACCGTCGCCCTACCGTCGCCCTACCGTCACCCTACCGACGCCCCACTAGCAGCACGGGGCGAAGGCAAGGAGATTAAGGGAAACATAAAGAGAAATGCCTTTCCCAGCGCCCCCCCGATTTTCCCGACTTTTACCCACGCCCAAAGGACGGGGAAAATGGACTATCGCAACCTAGCCGAGGAGGAACTCAAGCGACGCATCGCCGAACAATTCTTCCCCGCCGACGCCGGTGGCAACCGTATCAGCAAGATTGATTTTACCGGCGCTAAGGGCGCTCGGCTCGTGCGGGGTCCTAAGGGCAGACGGCCCATGCGGGGTCCTAAGGGCGGAC
>CALHZE010000287.1 GCA_938040915.1 uncultured Bacteroidia bacterium
GTTTTATAAACTTTGATACGCCCGAGATGGTGCCCCTCCGAGGATGTTACGGTGAGCTCTACTTGCGTACCCTCTTCCGCTTCCGTATGCGTAAGAACAATTCGCCCATTACCAAAGACTTCATACGAGACAGGATACTTGGGTTTATTTATCTCGAATTCTGCTTTGACCGTCACCGCGTAAGCTGGCATATAGAAAAAATATCTGTCAGCCATCTCTCCTATCGAGACCTCTGTGGTGGGGTCATCGGTCTTTACCACCTTTAATGTCGAAAGATGACAGTTATCAGACGGTGTCAAAAAGAGTGAGACCATTGTATTCTCCTCCAATTCACTGCCTTCTGGCCAAACGGAAACGGTCCCATTCTCAGTTGGCGCTACCGTAAGCTGATAAGTCGGCGTTTTTTCAAACTCTACACAAATCGTTACAGGACAGGCAGGCATCTGAAAAGAATAATTCTTTGCATCCTCTGTTGTAAACGGAAATTCCGTCGTACCATCCTCTGTCTTAACGACCTTCACGCGCTTAAGAGAATACCCTTCTGCTGGCGTCACTAAAAACTTAACTTCCGTCTCTTGCCGCACCTCTCCTTTTGAAGGTAAGACATCGACATTTCCATTCCCCGAGGATGTTACAGAGAGTTCGTAATAGCCATTAAGCTCATTAGAGGGACAAAAGCCCACGATTGCCCATTGATCGTAACTAAAATCATTATGAGCATCTGGTTTCAACTGGCTAAGCAGAAAATAACCATTATAAGCTCCGCCCCAGCCCCAATTAACATGGTAGTAACCATCCCTATTATAACCATCTAAAACAAAAGCATGCGCGTTTTCATTCTCCCTATCAGATCCACAGTAAAATACCGGACGACGCGCCGTCAATTCATCTAGCAAAAGCTGTTGCCATGCCTCATCCGCATACGACGTTCCATGGAGAATTTGCAAAGATGAGGCATAATCAAAGTGCGTTAACAGTGCACTATAAGCATCCTGTATATAAGCAGAACTCCCATCGACGCCATACCTCATCTTCACGGCGCGCCCTACCTCATTGCTCAAATGCGCAACAGCTTCCTGCTCTATTCTCGAAGCATAACGAGCGTCGTCGGGCATATTCTCCCAATCATACTGCTTGCTGCCAAACTCAGGGTAACCTTCTACCGTGCCCTCCCCTCGTGGCGGCCAAGAAAAATAACGCATAATCTGAGCAGTCGCCGTAGCCACACACCCGACTAGTGCGTGGTTTCCGTCAATTTCTGGCGTAAAAAGATTGTAAGGATAACCCTGATTCCAAACAATCCCCCTCAAAAGCGGCTGAATCGCTGTAGAGTACTGCCTATTGAGAACTGTATATTGCGCACCACGCGCTCGCGCCTGCGCTACCCACAGCGAATAGCCCTCGAGGTAGGAAGCGATATGGGGCGGAAGGTCATTCACGGGAAAATTCCCTTCGTCAGAATAAGCGAGAATCGTCGGTAGGGCATCGTCACCAGCGACGATCACAAAACCAATCTCTGCCGGCTTCCCAAAAACATAGTAGTCTTTTCCATCATTACTACCACGGGACGGGACGCCCGAGCTAGTGTAGAGTAGCGAAGGAGCAACGTTGTCACGCAAGGGCGCAACCGTCTGGAAGTGCTGCGCGGCGTAGTGTGCTGCTTGCTTGTAAGAGATTGGCGCAGCAGAAAGATCGAGCGCCAACAATAAGAACCCAAAAAAGAACCCCAAGAAACCTAGCTTTTTCATTTTAAAGAACTTTATTTGGTTAAACAATATCGTCTGCAGACAAGTCAGCCAATCCAAAGGTAACCTTTTTTCTAAGAGAACATCGTTAAGACTTGGAAAAGTGGAATTTTATTTTAGAGACCCGGCAGGGTCGGATTCACCCCATTATAATGACCTTGCCGCCGCGAAACCGACAGTATCCAGTATCCAGTATCCAGTATCCAGTATCCAGTATCCAGTATCCAGTATCCGATGGTCTCTCGCGAAGTGCGTTTTATAACACACTTCCTATAGATAAAAGCGGGGGCACAAACACTCTTTTTGTGTCTGTGCCCCCGCTTAACCGAGTTAGCTCAGTTAAAAGAACGAGGTCAATTTCACCCCTAGCCAAAAGGAAGAGGGAAAGTCTCTTTTGGACGAACCAAAGTTACGCCCCCCTGAAAGATAGCGGAGTTCGATACCACAAGCCGAAGAGCTAGCGATAAGGTACTGCGTCTCAACAGAGAAGTCAAAGAGCAAACGAGTAAGATGACCATTACTGTCTTTTCCGTCGGCAATCCCAAATCCCAAGGACGGAGTCATACGAAAGCGCCCCATAGTCACAGGTATCTGAGAAATCGAGAGTGTGTAGAATAGCATGCGCTGCTTTTCCTCTTGCTTTTGAAAAAGATTAGCATAAGAGAAACGAAGCTTAGCGCCTGTAGAAGGTAGGAAGCGATAAGTGAACGAGAGATCACACATTTCCTGAAATTCGCCGCCACTCAAATTTTGCGCAAAGCCGACAGCTCCGTAAAAACGACGCCCCTCATCCACGACCTCTGTCTGCCCGTGAAGCTGAAAAGTTACCAAGATGAGGAACAGAAAACCCAAGAGTACCCGTCGCATGATAAAAGACTTATTGAAGTTTCTTAGAAGGGAACTTATACGTAATGTCAAACTGCAAGGCGACCTACGCCCTTCGACGCCCAGTATGTTATCACCCCACAGCGTCTAGATACACAAATATAAAAGAACTTAATAAACTAGGCGCAATTCCCAATAGGGAGCTCTGTACAGAGGCAACGCGTAGTGCGTCCGCCATTCGGGGAATGGAGAGAAAGCGAAAGATGATTACGCCGGCATATCCTCGTCCTAGGCTAGGAGGGCAAAGACCGTCGGGAGCTTACCGAGCTGCGGGGGGTGCTTGCGCCACTCGGCTACCGTATGCGTGCGAATAGAGCCCCCTGACCAATGGATGCCATTGGCTATGCAAAGCTGCGTCGATGGTGCAAGGAGAGAGAGAAGCTCTGCCAACACCCGATCGTTGCGGTAAGGCGTCTCGATGAATAGCTGAGTCTGTTGCTCTGCGCGCGAACGCGCCTCGATAGACAAGACCCTATTACGAAACGCTTGTCCCTTGACGGGCAAGTAACCAAGAAAGGCAAAGTTCTGCCCGTTAAGCCCACTTGCGGAAAGGGTCAGAATAATGCTCGTTGCCCCCACGAGCGGCACCACGTCGAGCCCACGACGGTGGGCACTTGCCACCAGTAATGCTCCGGGGTCGGCAATGCCTGGCATCCCCGCTTCGCTGATCACCCCGACGTCATGCCCTTGCTGGAGGAGCTCAATGCACTCGTCTACAGGCTGTGTCGTAGCGTCTTTGTTGAGGGTAATCAAGAGAAGGTCTGCAATAGGGTGAGGCATTTCACATGTGGCGAGGAAGCGGCGTGCGGTGCGCGGCTCCTCTACGGCAAACGCGGTAATTTGGCGGACGCGCGCCAGCTCTTCTGGCGCAAGCGAGGGCGTTTCCTCACCAATAGGCGAAGGGATGAGGTATACCTTACCAAGCATAGACATTCGGCAACAGATTTAGAGCGCAACCCCGAGGCGTATCCCTCCTCGCCACAGCGCTCCGCCCCCTAGGGAACGGAGATAGCCCACTTCGGGGGCAACCGAAAGGGTAAGCCCATTAGGCAAGGTATAAGCATATTCCACGGTTGCCATCAAGTAATGGCGCGGGGGAAGGCGTCGTTCGATCTCGGGCAATAGGAACTCCGAGCGAAGAGGCTCGCGGGTATAACGGGAAAGGTCGCGTTGCTGTGTGGCGCGCGTAAAAAAGATCCATGCTGCTTGTAGCGCACAAAGATGTCGGGCATGTTGCCATGCAAGATGAAGAGTCGTTTCGGTCTTCCAACGCGTTAGGTGAAGGTGACTGCTCGGACGGTTATATTCGCTTTCTTGCGAGGTGTAGCCCGCCCAGAGTCTTGCGCCATAGGTCCATGCCGCAAGAGGGGCACTATAGACTAGCTGGATGCCGTATGTGCGATAACGCGCTTTGTAGGTAGGCTCTGAAAAGAGGAGCTGATACTTTTTGTTACCGCGTCGCCCGACCGAGTCATAGAACTGTTCGACCCCCGTGCGGTTTTGCCACGAGGCGTCTACAGCGGCTTGGAGACGTTGTTGTCCCGCCGAGTAGTCATAGCCAAGCAGGAGGTGTAACTCCTGTAAAACAAACGAAGCAACCGAGCGTTGATGGATATCGCTCGTCGTCCCCCAACGGTGGGTAGCGCTAAGGCTTGCCAAGACGCCAGCCCCGTGAGGGGCAAGCTGCAGCCCACAGCTCACGCGCCCCGAGGTCGCAACGAGGTCGATCTGCTGGACAACGGTGGTTCTGCCCAAGTCCCAAAGACCGAAACCAATGTGACGGAAAAAGCGGATAGGCTGTTCAGAGGCAGCTCTATATTGTTGCCAGCGATAGGCAAACTCGCCCCATTGACTAAACCAGTAGCGCCCGAGGGGGATAGAGAGCCCTTCTCGAAGGCGAAGGTTATGAAGTGTACCCTTATGCTCAGAGCCTCCTGTGGCTTGGAGACGTTGCCCGCGATACTCGGCGAGGAGGGCAAATGTAGAAGACTCCATCCGGCGTGAGACTCCCCCCGAAACCATCCCCATTAGGTTACGCGGCTGTGCCTCAGTAGAGTCGAGTACGAGATAAGGGTAAAAGAGCTGTGGCGTAACAAGCTTCGTCCACCGTCTCTCGCCATAGTCGTGAAAAGCAAGATGCGTTGCCCCGAAATAGGTATTGGTAGAATCACGCCATGCGCCCTCAGAAATTACGCCATGCGACGAGATTGGTCTAGGATACAGAAAAGACTCTATTTCGCGATTATTACCCCGTTGTAGCGAATAAAGACTACTCTTTAAGTACGAGTGTCTCTGTAGCCATTCCCTTGCCACAAGGTTCGTCGTAGCAAAGGACTCTTGGATGCGAAGCGTCTGTAGGGAGATACCTCTCCCTTCCCACGGAAGTTCCTCGGGCAACGACTGAGCGACCGAGCACAGCGTAGCAAACAGAAGGGACAAAAAAAGCAGCACGCACCCGAAGGTGGAGCTGCATAAGAGACGTACGAGGCGCACCCCGTTCGGTGCTGCCATTACTGTTCGAGAGTAAAGCGGACACTAATCCCAAAGCTTGTCGTGGAGGTAGGGAAGCTGAGCGAGACGAGCGGCTGGTTGACCATCCGATCAAAGAAGAAGCGGAGGTTGATTTGCTCGGTAAGCATGTAGTCAGCCGAGAGCTTTAGAGCATAGGACCACTGTCCCGCGGTGGGAGTATTGGTTTCCTCGGTCAGTTTGCGGAGAATGGTCTGAGTGTTACGAATCGAGAAGTCTCCCTGTAGGCGCAGTTCGCTCTTCAAGACGCTCTTTCCCCCCAATTGAGACTTGATGACCACCGGCAGGTTGTCAAAGCGGTAACTTGCCCCAAAGACATATTCCCACGTGTCCATATCGGTCATTTGGTTGTTGGCAAAGCTCATCGCCATAGAGCGATTCTTGCGCACCTCCGCCTTCGTCGTAAGGGAGTTCGCAAAACCGAGGTCAACCCCGAAAAGGGGGCTAAACTGTTCAGAAAGCGAGACGTTGGCTACTTGGTAGCGAGAAATATAGTCGTCTTGCACATTGCGCACGTAAGAAAAACCGTCAGCCTCTTCGTGGAAAGCTTCGTTTGACTGGTAGTTCCCGATGATATAGTTCGCGCGATAGCCGTGTCGAAGCGACACTTGGCGGAAGAGGTCTTTAAGCACCGAGAGACGCGAAAGCCCGTCGTAAGTGAACTGCCAGTTCGGCAGGGGGATCGTTGGGAACAGAGCGAGATCGACCGACTTAGGGTCACTCCCCCGATAGGCGGCAAGCAGGGAGGGGATCAGCACCTCCTGCGAAAGCCCACTATAGCCATCAGGGAAAATGCCATCAGCACCGGGCGCATAGGTCTCACTACGGTTGGCGGCAAGGCGTCGCGCGACCGTAAGACGGTTTTCGCGGAAGCGATTAAACGCTTGCGAGGCATATTTATCTCCCGAAACAGCCCCTTCAAACGCCGTACGGATAAAGATAGTAGAGATGGAGAAGTTCCCCGAGACCATGGGGTTCACGACCTCAAAGAGCCCAGTGGTAGTAGGACGATAAAACTCACTCCGATTGCGCGCAAATTGGCGCGTCCCTGTAATATCGACACGGAAATAGGGGAAGGGCTCTATGTTAATCCGGTAGCTAAAGTTGGTACTACGGGTAAGCTTAAAGGCGTCGACCTGAGCGGTATCGAGGGTCAACCACCCCCGCTCGGCGGCGTGAGCCGCGAAGTTCTGGTCTTGCCAGCCTAAGACGAATGGCCAGCCCGGCGCTGCTCCCGACGCGATGTCAGCAAAGCCAAGGATCTTGGTCTGAGGAAGATAACCTGGTACAAACGTTCCGTCGGTCTGTGTATAGCTAGCCGAGATAGAGCGTAACCCCATCAACGCTCTTATCACCGCCTCGCCAAAGATTGCGGGGGAGATATGCGTCACGGGTTTCTGGGTCTCTAAGACAAGACGTCCGCGCACGAGGGGGGGCTTCGAGGTGCTGACTCGGATGCGGTTTGCCGAAATGACCTCAACCTCTAGGGGCACTTCCTCACCATCGCGGGTGATGTATTTTGCCTTCACCTCTTCGGAGTTGAGGGTGTGAGAGATCGTACGAGGCTGGTTATTTTGGAGGGAGAAGCGTTCGCGTACAAACTGTACGGTCTTCATCTCTTGCTTTGCAGCCTCGTTGGAAGCGCCACCATTCCCAATCGTCTCAAACTTGCGGTTGATGTTATTAAGGAACGGGACTTTCGAATAGAGAGAGACGAAACTCGCATTGGCAGAAAGTTGCATCGTGGAAGCGTTCTGCACGGTGTTTCCGAGGTTCAGATCGACGTTTTGCGCCACTTTTCTCGCCGCGTCCCAACGGTAATCTGCGGTGTAAGACGCACTCGAAGAGAGCCAACCGAGGAATGGTAACCGATTGATGGGGAGGTTATAAGTCGCCGCTAAGTGGTGGTTATACTGCGTCGTCCGTCCGAAATGGCGTACGCTCCGCCACACAGAGTCTTTCCAGATTTCCCGCGCCTCGCCCGAGAGTTGGGAAAGGGTTTGTCCTTCGGGTTCGTCAATCACCGCCATGTTGTTGGCAGAAAAGTCGATTCGTAGAGAGCGCATCAAATCCCAGTTGACGCCATACGAACGATTCCACTCAAACGCCTTGGCATAGGTGGGGCGCATCTGTAGCGCAGGGCTATTGATATTCCGGAGCTTCTGCTCCAAGAAGCTGCGGTTGACCTCTGTACGGAACGTGATCTGGCGCGGCATCGGGGTAACGTTGATGTCGCGAATCAGTGCTAAGTTATTGCTAGAAAGCCACGAAATGCGTCGGAACGGTTCGTATGTGGTGGGGCGGGCGCTAAAGACATATGCGAGCATCCCCTTGTGGAGCACTTGGTTACGATACTCAGTCTTTACGTTATGGGCGTTCTGTTCGTTGTAGGCATATGTTAGAGAGAAGTTCCCCACATCCCACGGACGGGGCGTACGGCTCTGTTGATTGACACGCACATTCGTGAAGTTCAAACTACGACGCCGCGTATAGTCTTGGGCGATATTCTTAAGGCGATCTCGTTCTTCGGCTGAGGGGAGCTTATCGAGCGCATCATCAAAGGGAACGTCTGGGTCTAATGGGTTATATTTTGGGTTGGCAAACGACTCGCCATGAGATACATACATGGGGATGCTCACCTCCCAGCGCTTGGGAAAGAACTTACCAAACTCAAGATTAGCATTCGCATCATACTGATAGGTAAACTCCGTAGCACGATCGGCAAGTTTATTTTCCAATGCGCCAAAACCTGGGGTTTGCAAGCGCCCCGTCAACGCCACAGAGCCGAAATCAGCCATCCTAGTATTCATCGAGGCTATAGCTGCCCAACCGCCCGACTGATCGACGCGCGAGAGACGCAACTCATTGACCCAAACAATCCCAGACTTGGCACGTCCATCATCAAAAAGAGGTCCCAGCTTCGGATTCCGCACCCCGATCATCATGACCCGCACCGTCGACAAGCTCGGGTGTCCCACGACAGTAATAAAGCGCCCGTCACGCTCTACCTTAAATGCGTCACGCACTGTCTGTCCAGCAAGCGACTTGAGCGCCGCATCACGCTCGAGTTTCACATCTCGAAACTCCGAAAGATTGATATCGATGGCGTTCTCTGCGGGCCATACGCTACGCCGATCTCCGTCGTTCGTATTGCTGTAGAATCCTGGCGCAGTGAGCTTCAAAGGGATCTCATATTCATAGTAGTTTGACGTATAGTCAGAACCGAGACGCAAGAAGAGATTTAACTCATCGTCTTTGAGCGGCTCGTCGACCAGCGCTTCGGCGTGCACATCCATAGAGATGCGCTTATAGTTCAACAAGTTGTAGCTCACCGAACGGAAAGCAGCGCGCGCATCGCCGTCGAGCAAGTTGCCGACCTTGAGCTCCATAGACTGCTCATTGAGCTCATTCTCTACGGCTTGACTCGCGTCAATCTCGCGCGTCACACCGGGCGGCAAGATATAGTTGACCGGCGTCCGCGTGTTGTTTTCCTCGATATTAACCGACGAGATGTCAAAATAGGTAGACTCCGAACCGCCGCCACCGAGTTGCTCCTGTGCCTCTAAGAGCGAACGTTCGTAACGCCGCCACTCGCCTCTCACCAACCCCAACGTAGCAAAACGCAACACCACCGGCGCATCAAACGAGCGTAAGAAGATTCGGACAAAGCGCATAGACTTAAAGTCTTGAATATGCCCAACGCGCGACTCATACTCTTTGAGCGGGATCTTAAATTGATACCACGCGACGGCAGACTCCTTACCATTGGCAAACTTTGCTCGCGCAATCACCTTATCGGTGACATAGTTGCGCCCGACCTCCAATTCGTTCTTTCGCAACGAGACTCGATACTGGTAGTAACTCTCGTTATCGCTCAACGTATTATCGCGATTGATGTCCTCCACATCGGGGAGGGTCGTCCCTGTGGTCGGGTAGCTCTCTTTAGACTGTTCGGCAGTGGGGCTATTTCCTTCTGCGTTATTGAAATACTTATAGCGTTCGAGGATGGGAGTCTGCGCATTGTCATAGTCTGAGGAACGGAAATAACGATAGTCGTCAGACGACGGATCGCGTTGCGCATTCGCCACCGCGGGGCTTGTTGCCCCAAGCGAAGAGGCAAGACGCGACAGATAGTCGGCAAAGAAAAGCGACTCCCCTTCTGAATTGAGACCATCTAACCCAACGTCTTGGACTGCACGACTGCGAGGGTCGTTATCAAAAGCCATCACCGTAGACTGCACCTTCGGAACACGCCCCCACGACGTACTCTCTAGCCGCGAAGGGTCATCCTCGATCGGGATACCATTTTCAAAAGCCTTACGCCCATCGCGCAAGATATCTTCAGAGACATTCCCTAGGTTAAAATAGAGCTCCCCCCCCGAGGTGTTCCGATCCTCCGCAAAAGGATCCATCAACCAGAACTCGATGTACTCTATATTAGAGTTTTCAAAATCGGTTACGGGCAAGGCTCGCATAATTCCGCCCCAGCGCGAAGCAGGATTCTGAAGCGACCCGTCGGGATTTACGCGCGTCGCATCAAAATTGTAAGGACCACGCTCTGAAGGGTAATAGGCAAGATTCAACACCGGTAACGTGGTCGGTTGCCCCTGCGGGATGCTCCGATTCGGGAAAAGTTCCTGTTCCTCAATCTCGCGGACAAAGTGACTACTCTGTTCGTCAGGATTGTTCCGAATATGAGTCGGAGTAAGCGAGGAATTGCGAAGGAACAGAGGGTCGATCGTATACCACGCCAATCGCGCGCGTTGCATCCCATAGCGGAGATCATTGACCAGCTCTCCCTCAGGGAAAAGAGCCGTTTGCCCTTGCGGCACACTTGCCAGACTCCACGCACTCCACATACGCAAATCAATGAGCGACGTGTTGGCTTCGAAATCATCTAAGTAGACCGCCCCCCGCTTATCTAGATGCCCCGACTGACCTGGGATAAAGTGTGCCATCTCCGCATCAAAAGAGAAGCTAGATTTCTCCTTCGTTTCCAAAAAAGGCAACTTATCAACGGCGCGCGTCAACCATGGCAACTCTGTTTCATATGAGGAGTTAAGCCCCCAAATGGTGTTTGACATCGCCTCGTTGCCATAGTTCACCTTCTTGGTAAGCGGGCGCTCCGTCAGATTTAAGATAGTCCCCCCGATGTGGAACTTGTCATTAAACTTATAGTCTAGGTGTGTCCCCACGAGCGTCTTCGTCTGGAAGTCAAGTCCAAGGTTACTTTCCAAGGAGATCTTAATCGGCGTCCCCGACTCCAAAAGCCCTTGGTTTATAATCTTTACCGTCCCTAAGAGATAATCCACGACATAGTCTGTATTCTCTATCAAGCGTTGGCCACCGGCTGTTACCACCACAGAGCCCTTAGGCACATTGGGCGCATTAAGAGAGATCTCTGAGTTGGAGCTCGACTGATACTCTCCCTTGATAACGAACTTGTTCTTTTCCGCCGCCTGTTGCGCACGCGAGAGCGTACTGTCATACAACTCGCGATAAGCGATCTCCTCTATCGCCGCGGGGTCTCCGAGTTTTGAGGCCAGATAAGCGCCAAAAGGCTCAACCGTTGGGAATATCAAGCGCCCCGTATTGGGCAAAATCGTCACACCATCGATAAAGTCAAACACACCGTCAGGTCCGTAGTCGCCTTGTGCATTTAGATTGTCAAGATTGAGCACCGAGAGAAGCGGTTCACGCTGCAGATGTCCCTTACTCAGGTAGTTGACCGCCGTCCCGATCTCGTCATCTTGATAAAGGACGTCAAGTTGAAAATCTTTCTTGGAGACCTGATAAGCCCCGAGCGAATAGATATTCTTCATCATCAACCGCCACGTAGGCATAGACGGCGAGAGGTCTGTTGCTTTCAATAGCTTCAAGACAAGGGCATCTGGCGCATTGATCCCGTCAGAGGAGAGTTCTCCGACTTTATACGTACGCCCTTGATAGGTATACTCATACGCCACGGCAAGCACCTCATCGGCATTGAGTGACATATTTAAGGAAATAAAGCCGAGCTTTGTATTGAGTGTATATTCGTTGGGGCGCAACTTTCTGGCACTCTCCAGCTTTTCATAGTCCTGCCCGTTTCTAAAATTGCGCGCTGCGAGCGGCGCAAGTACCGAAGAGACATTCGCCAACGAACGGATGCCTGCGTAAGCGCCTTGCGTCGCGTCATAATAGAGCGAATTGCTCGCATTAGACGGCACTCGCTCCCCCGCCACGGGGTTCACAACATTACGAGCATAGATATTATTCCCCACCTCGGCAAGGTCGACAAAGGCTACCACATCGCGCGAATCATCAAAACGCCCTTGTTTGTTGGTCACCCAGACCTCTATTTTCTGTATCTCAACCCCCGAACCGACCAACGGCAATTGACTCAGCGCTTTATCATAGCGGTCATAGAAATATTTAGAAAGGAAGAAGTGGCGATTGGCTTCATACTGGTCGGCTCTAATCTCAAAATCCTTAGTCTGAGCTCCTCCTTTTACCTCGATGGTTTGCGCTTGTCCTTTCCGTTGCGAGAGCACTGCAGAGACATCAAGACGCCCAAATTTCAAATCAGTACGGAAGCCGAACAAGCTCTGACTCCCCGTAATGAGCGACCCAGGAAGGGGCATAGAGACGTTCCCCGCCTCAATCTTCTGGATAATTTCGTCTTCGTGCCCAGTATACTCTACCTTGACATTCGTTTCAAAGTCAAACGTAGCCTCTGTGTTATACTTCACGTCAAGACGGAGCTTATCTCCAATCTTCCCCGTGAGGTTGATCTGTAACTTCGTGTTGAAGTCAAATGTAGTGTTACTACGCATATCCTCGGGGATAGCATAATTCTCCGTACTCGAGTTGGTTACGCCAAAGGTCAGTTCTGCTGAGCCCTGAGGCACAATCTCAATAACGTTGCTACCAAAGATACGGTCAAAGTTATCGCCACCGACTTGCAAGACCGGCAAAATGCGCCCACCCGCCGTGTTATCTCGTCCCCCCGTGTGGGAACTTGCCCAGAACTGACGCAACGACTCCTCTCTTCGGAAGTCGCGATACTCCTGCGGCGAGAGGACTCGTGGTTGCCCGACGACCATATTCCCCACCTTGCTGTAGAGGAAGTAATTTCCCGTTGCGGCATCATAACGCACCTCATAGCTTCGCGCCATCAAGGGCGGTAAGGACGGATTACCCAACGACGCCTGCGAATTCCCCTCGGTCTCTTGCGCATAAAGCGGGGTTACGCTAAACGACAAAAAGAGAAGGGCAAGCCCACAAGTGACCCGCCAAACTCTCGCAAATATGTTCTGACCAATCCGCACGCTCTACTACAATTGCTGCAACGCAGCTTTTATTAACTGCTCTACGGAGAAATGCTCTCCGCTCTTCATCAAGGAATCCACCACCTTCTCACTGGCGGTCTTTTGAAAGCCTAACGCTATCAAAGCAAATAACGCCTCGTCGCGGGTCGTATTGTGCGCGGCAACCACACTCCCCCCGCCACCGTCTGTGGCAATGAGTTCGGAGACCTTACCTTGCAAATCGACAATGATACGCTGCGCCGTCTTCGAACCGACCCCTTTGGCGCGGCAAAGACGTGCGGCATCGCCCGTTCGGATAATGCTCACCAACTCTTCCACATCATAAGAAGAGAGTAGCAAACGCCCCGTATTCGGTCCCACGCCTGAAACAGAGATTAAGAGCTTAAAAAGCGTCCGCTCTAACTTTGAGAAAAAGCCATAGAGCTCATGCGTGTCCTCTCGCAACACTTCATGCACATAAAGCAAAGCAGTAACCTTCCCCTCCAACAGCGAATATGTCTGCATCGAGATTTGTAACAAATACCCCAACCCGCCATTAACCAACACCACCGATGTCGGAGACAAGTCGACCACCTCGCCCGTAACAAACGCGATCATCGCTTAACGCTCTTGCGCGGCAACCGGCTCTTCGACGCCCTTCGGGCGCACACTTGCCTCAATCTCTGCCGCACGGGCACGAGCGCGCGACACCGCTATCGCGACATAAACAGCCTGTCGAAAAGGTTCACACGAAGCGATGTTTTTCCCGACCAAAGTATAAGCAGTGCCATGCGCAGGCGAGGTACGCACCAGAGGCAACCCTGCAGTATAATTGACGCCCTCTTCGAAAGAAAGCGCCTTAAAGGGGATTAACCCTTGGTCATGATACATCGCCAGCACCGCATCATAGTGTCGCCATGCACACGCACCAAAGAAGCCATCGGCAGGCAAAGGACCCACCGCAATCATCCCCTCGGCATTCGCCGATTCGATAGCTGGCGTAATAAGCGACATCTCTTCCGTTCCCAACAGCCCTCCCTCGCCGGCATGCGGATTGAGACCAAGAACGGCAATTCTCGCTCCGTCAATCTCAAAATCTTGCCGGAGCGACTGGTGCATTTGGCGCAACTTACTCAAAATCCCTTCCGTCGTGAGACGCTCTCCGACCTTACGCAGTGGAATATGCCCCGTCGCCACTCCCACACGCAGACGTTCGGAAACCATAAACATCAACGCCTCTTTCGCTCCCGTCCGATCGACAAGATACTCGGTGTGTCCTGGGAAAGCAAAGTCTTCAGACTGCATTGTGCTTTTGTTCACCGGCAGTGTCACAAGCGCATCAACAGCCCCTTGCTTCCAATCGGCAAAAAAGGTCTCTAAAGCACGATAAGCCAACAGACCTGCCAGTCGCGAGGGTTGCCCCAACTCGACAAGTACAGGCTCAGGCATCGCTATTTCAACAAGATTGATACGCCGCGGATGCAACTCGCCCGCATTTTTCACAGCAAAGACCTGCACCCCTTGGATGTTCAGTAGCTTACGATAATAGGCTAATACACGCCCCGAACCGTAAATTACGGGGATAAACTGTTCCACGAACATCGGGTCTTGCAAGGCGCGTAAAAGAACCTCCGTCCCAATACCATTACAATCCCCTTGCGTAATCCCCACTACCACCTTTCCGTCTATCATCGGTCGTGTCTATTGTTTCTTGGCTACAAAAGTACTACAAATGAATCCGGTCACACGCGCCCTTCGTCAGAGACCGGCGCCTCCACCAGTCGGACATAAAGTTGACTATTCTCTATGCGCGTCACCACGACACGGCTTCCCCGCTCGAGCATCGCCCCCTCTGACACCGCAGTGTAAAGCCCCCCGTTAAGCTCCACCTTTCCCGAAGGGCGCAATACCGTCACCGTCGTTCCCTCTTGTCCGATAAACGATTTGTCTAAGGCTTGCACAGCAACATAACCGTCATCCACCGTCATTTCCTTATGTAGAGCCATGGCCGGTGTCCGCTTCGAGGTCGTAAGAAAGTGACTCAAAACCATACTCCCAAAAATTCCGATCGTGAGCGCGATAACCACCAACGCAAACGAGGTCAACATCCCATGAATTGAGCTTTTATCCCACGACCACAACATCGTGTTATCGACTAAAGCGAGCGACAGCCCTCCAACGCTACACAAAAGCCCCACGATGCCCGTAATACCAAAACCAGGGACAACAAAAATCTCCACAAGGATTAACAAAAGACCGCCCAAGAAAAGAGCAATGTCCAAAGGCTCAGCTAAACCCGCAATATAAAGCGGCACAAAGAAAAGCGCAGACGCCACCAACGATATCAGGAAAGAGACCCCCACTCCTGGGGTTTGCATCTCAAAAAAGAGCCCCCCAACAATGAAAACTATCAAAATAGTAGCTAAGACAAGTGGCATCAGAGTAGCTTTTTGAGTTTGAAAATCACCACCGTGATAAGCGACGCCAGTATCATCACAAGAATAGCAAACGGATAGCCCAGCTTCCAGTGCAACTCGGGCATCACGTTAAAGTTCATCCCATAAATAGAGGCGATGAGCGTCGGCGGCATAAAAATAACAGAGGCCACCGTAAAGGTCTTCGTTATCTTATTGAGATGGATATTCGCCAAGCCAAGGAAGGTATCTTGCAAATAGTCCAAACGATTGAAGCTGAAATCGGAGTGATTGACCAACGAGGTCATATCTTTCATCATCACCTGAAGCTTCGGGAGAAGGTCGCGGGGAAAGCGCTCACTTTTCAAAACGCCACTAATAATACGCTGCTTGTCGATAATATTCTCTCGGATGAGCATCGTATTCTCTTGAAGGTTGTTAATCTCCAAGATGACATCTTGGTCGATATCCTCCGGCTTTGCCAAGTTGATCCGGCGACTCAATCGCGCGATCCCGCGAGCGATGCCCTCAAGCATATCTGCATCCATGTCAATCCGCGTCTCAAAAAGCCCCACAAAAATGTGATAACCCGTCGGGTAAGCCTTGGGGTTGTGAGAGAGCTTCCGTTGCGTATCCCCAAAAGAGCGGAGCTCTCGATTGCGCGTCGAGATCAAAATTCCGTCTTTGAGCTGAAACGAGGTCGGCTCACTAAAATAGGCCTCCGACGAGGGGATCAAGAAACTCGCATTCGCCACAATAAGGCTTTCCGTCTCCGAGTAACGCGACGAACTTTCGATCTCCTCTGCCTGTTGACGCGTTTGAAGATAGACGCCGAAGAACTCCTCCACGCGCTCGATCTCATGCTCCGTTCCCTCGACGAGGTCGACCCAAAGCAAGTCCTCATAGTCCAACTGAGAGAGGATCTCTTCGTCCACCTCGCTGACAATGCTGTCTTGACTCTTGTAGAAGATTGTTACCATAAGCTCCCTCCCCTATTACGAACGAAGCAGACACGACTCAAATGAAACAGGAGGGAGGTCGGGTAACCTCATCACCTCCTCCCGATAGCGCCGAAACGCATTCTTTTTCTCTGCATCGTAGGCATAGTCGATACGCCCACAGAGATAATCTGTTGCTTGCTGCGGCGAGATTGACTCCGGAAGCGCAAACGACGCTAACGCCTCTGGAATATGCGCAATACCATATCCCAATGCCCCCTGAAAAGCTGTAAGCCAATCCGTTGCCGGCGTCGTGTGCGACGCCCATACAGCAAACACCATCGGCAACCCCGTAAAGAGACGCCACGCCTCCCCGAGGTCATAAGCATACTCATAACGACGACGATAAGCAAAGACCTTATCGCCAATGAGCAATACCGCCTCGTCAATCGCTTCCCCTTTTTCTAACAGATCGGGAGGCAATGGCAAGAACTGTGGACGACACTCCCAATAACGCCCAAGAAGCACTCGCGCCAAGAGGATCGACGTACGCGAATCGCTATCTAAATAAAGACGTCGCACCTGCTCCAAAGGCACATGCGAATAGATACCAACGCTTTCCACTGCCCCCCTTGCCCCAATACAATAACCATCGAGGACTATCGCCTGTGACTCATCGAGTAGAGCTCCGACCGGCAAAAGCGCCACATCCACCCGCCTCTCATGAAAAAGTTGCGCACAAACCGAGGGCACTTCGAGCGTCAACTCCACCGCTGGGGCGTGTAAACGTTGCGAGAGCCCCCAAACCATAGGGAGGGTGTTGAGATAAGAGACCGCGGCGACCTTCATGCACTCGGGGGGAGGAGATAAGCCCTTACTAAAAGGAGCTAAACCGTCATAATGTCCTTCTCTTTTGCCTCTACTGTCGCGTCTAACTGCTTGGTATATTTATCGAGCAGCTTTTGCACATCGGCTTCCAGCGTCTTGGCTTCGTCCTCTGGGAAACCGTCTTTCTGCATCTTCTTAATTTGCTCGTTGGCATCTCGACGCGCATTCCGCAACACAGTCTTCGCCTTTTCCGCTTCGGCCTTTACTTGCTTTACCAACTCCTTGCGGCGTTCCTCAGTAAGGATCGGGATCGGCACCTTGATCGAATCGCCCGAATTGATTGGCTGCAGTCCGAGGTTCGCCTCCTGAATCGCCTTCGCAATAGCACCCACCATGTTCTTTTCCCATGGCTGCACTTGCAAGGTGTGTGCGTCAAGAGTCGAGACATTCGCAATATTGTTGAGGGGCGACATATTGCCATAATAATCCACCTTCACTTGCGAAAGTATCGCCGGCGAAGCCTTCCCCGTGCGAATACTCTGTAGGGCTACGTCTAGGTGTGCAAGACCTTTTTCCATGGCCTCTTCAGCCCCTTTCAAACATGTATTCTTATCCATTTTACGTAGTCTATAATTTGCGGATGTTTCTCACACTCTCTCTTTAGCTAAGCATTCCGGACGATGCTCCCGAGCGTCTCGCCACGCAAGAGGCGACCGAGCGCACCAATGCGGTTCATATTAAAGACGATAATCGGGATCTGATTCTCTTGGCACAGCGTGAACGCCGTCAAGTCCATAATGCGCAAACGCTTTTCATAAGCTTGGGCAAAGGTTAACGACTCAAACTTTACGGCGTCGGGGTTCTTCTCTGGGTCACAGTCATAAATCCCGTCCACACGCGTTCCTTTCAAAAGCGCGTCACAACTGAGCTCCGAAGCACGAAGCGCGGCTGCAGAGTCGGTTGTAAAGAAGGGATTGCCCGTACCCGCGGTCAAGATTGCCACACGCCCGTGCGTTAACGCCTCCTCCACAGCTTCGATGGAATAGGGCGTCGCCACCGGACCGGTCGAGAACGCAGAGAAGACCTGTGCCGCACAACGTTCTTTCTCAAAAGCCTCGGCGAGCGCAATGCCGTTAATGACAGTCGCGAGCATCCCCATCTGGTCGCCTTTCACGCGCCATTTCCCTGCCGCTTCCCCCTCTGCTCCACGATAGATATTCCCCCCCCCGATAACGAGGGCTATCTGCGTACCCGTCGCCATCGCATCGGCAACCGATTTCGCATACTCTGACATCACTTGCGGGTCATACCCAAAGCCCTGCGAGCCTGCTAAAGCTTCGCCACTCAATTTCAATAAGATGCGTCGGAATTTCATTGGCATTGTCACGCTTTTCCCATAACGGGGTCTCTACAAAAGTACTAGTTTTATTTGTAAAACCGACGCAACTTGGTTGCACGTTTCAAAAAAATACCTACCTTTGCACCGTTGAACGATGGTGCCATAGCTCAGTTGGTAGAGCAAAGGACTGAAAATCCTTGTGTCCCCGGTTCGATTCCTGGTGGCACCACGACGGAGAAGCCCCTGTACTTTCGAGTGCAGGGGCTTCTTTTATGAAAGTGTGTCAACACCACCGAATGGCACGATAATAAGACACCGTCCTAAGGAAGTGCCCCAACCTCCCAACACCGGCGCACGCGCTTATTGCTTCCTCCTCACACCAGCACAAAAAAAGCGTGCCGACCTCAAAACGAGGACGACACGCAACCCATCCAAAATCAGAAGGACTCTCCCCGCCCCTACAAAATCATCGCGGGGTTAATGCTCAACACCGGCAACCCTAACGGATTCGCTAGAATCTGCTGATCGGTCGAGTTCACCATCGGTTTCAAAGCCTGTGTTATCATGATGAGGAAGACATCAATCTCCTTTTCCTTCGCAAAGTCATACAGACTTTGCTTGAAGTTGGAGCTGTTGTCTGTCGGCACAAGCGTGTAAAAGATGTGGTTCGCATCGAAGACCTTCGACATAGCCTGGATGTTTAGGTCACGCTTATTGATGAGCGACGAATCGTTGTAGGGCTCTGGCAAGACGAAAATATGCGCCCCATAGAGTTTCGCATTACGCACCGCCCACTCAAACTTGCCCTTTTCAACCCCCAAAGCTCCCATTGGCATCAAGATGCGCGCAAACGGATTTTCGTGCACGGGCGGCTTCTGCACCGCAAGGAAAGGAATATTCGAGTCAACGATCACGCGTATCGCCTTACTCGCAAAAAGCTTGTTAAGACCCTTCGTCTCATGAATCCCCATGATCACGAGGTCGGCATGCACCTCCTCCGCATAGCCGGGGATCTCGCCCGAGATTCCCCCCTCGGAGATCACGGGTTTTATGTTGGCAGCACAAAGTCCCCGAAGACGCGTAGCCTCCTGCTCAAGACGTTCGCGCGCCTCGGGGATCTCCTGCTCCTTCTCCACGACATGCAAGAGGTGCACATCCAGCACCGGATGAAACTTCTCGAGACTCTTCACGTAACTTATCGCCGCATCTACGACGGGGGTAAAATCACAAGGCACGACTATCAACATTCTCTAGAACTTTTTATTGCAAGAACCAAAGAGGCGGGTAAAAGAGGGTTAGTATTTACGACCACCCAAACTTAAAAAAAGAGCTCGTATCGGGGCACTCACATGACCGACCCGCTCTTCACAACGGCGAAGATATCCCTCCGCAGCGTCGAGATGATCGGCAATCGCTCGCTCACAACGCTCTCGGATCAAGAGCTCATCGTAAAAAGACATCACTTTACGTATCTTTTCTTCACGGTG